>CALGAA010000202.1 GCA_937952445.1 uncultured Bacteroidota bacterium
ATAACCGGGAGCTTCGACCACGATTCTGCTCCCTGGTACTACTTCCAATTCAAAAGATCCATCCACCCCACTGGTGGCGAAAGATCTCCCGCTGTATATTTTGGCTCCCTGTACGTGATTGCCATCTTCATCATTGACTACAGCCTCGATCTGCTGCGATTGATCCTGGGCGGATAAAATACCCGGGATGGACAATAGCAAACAGACCAATAAAATCAGCGATGGTTTGTATATGTAAGTCATTTTATATTTGATTTGAATATTATTGAATTGTTTACCATCCTGGATTCTGAGGAAATCCTTCATATAATTTTGTAAACTCGACCTGTATGGGCAGCCAATTATGTTTTTTCTCTGCTACCCGCCTGACGACCAGTCTTTCCTTCAGATTGATCGGTTTCCCGTCGGGCCCCCGATCAAAATCAATAGCTGTTTTATCCAGATAACGGGGATCGTCATTTCTGTTCCACCGTCGTAAATCACAAAACCGAGCTCCGGAGAAAGCCAGTTCCACAGCTCTTTCGCGTACAATTTCTTCAAAAAACACCTCCTTGTTTACCGTGTATTTCTCGTGCAAATCGGGAAGCTGCGCCCGGTTTCTGACCACATTGACTGCGTCCACTGCACTCATATGATAATTGGAAGACGAGCTTTGCGGGGAACCGTTGGGGCCATTGGAGACAGCTTCGGCATACATCAAATAAATGTCGGCCAATCTCAGGTAGGGTACATAGGCCTGCAATCCGTTGGCTCTGGAGGTCGTAAAATCCGGTCCGATCGGAGAATACCGCTTCGCATAGTAACCCGTCACGCTGGGTGGATTGATTTGCGAACGATGCTTTCCGCCATTGTACAATTCAGCGTACAGATCATCCTCTTTACTCTGATGAATTCGATCGCCATCCACGACGATGTCTTTGTAAAACCGGGGTTCGCGGTTGGTCCATGGATCGTTGGGATCGAATCCTGACTCCGGATCGTCGATCGGCAGTCCGTTGGCCATGGCGTAGTTTTTGACAAAATTATGGGCCGGAACGTCGGCATCAGAGCCACTGTTCAGGGCAAAAGAGGAGGGTACGGTGGCTCCGAGGGCAGACCAGCGAACCCGGCTTTGGTTGTATACGATGGGCATCATGATGCATTCTGTGCCTCCCGGTCGTTCCCTGTTCCATCGCCAGAAATTGTCGGTCCAGGTTTCCCAGGACTGCATTTTGTAGATTTCGGTTTGATCAGCTAAGTTCAGTAGCTCACCAAAGGCTTCCCCAGCCTGAGCGCACAGTTCAGCATTAAACTGATTACTTCCTGTGGCTTCCTCATTGATCATCGGGCTACCGGCATACAACAGTGATTTTCCCAAATAGCCCAGTGCGTGAAATTTGTTGATTCGGTCTCTGTTGTGACCAATCGTTCTCTGTCCCGGGCCGGATTCATCCCAGTGCAATGGCAACAAATCAGCAGCTTCCCTGAAATCTTTGGCCATCAATTTGGCGGTTTCCTGGAAATTGAGGCGGTTGAATTCTTCGGTAACGAGACTTTCGGTGGGATCGAGGACCCTGGTAATGTAGGGCATTCCACCCCAGTACCGGCAAATTTCAAAATAAAACCAGCCCCGGAAGAATAGCGCCTGGCCTTTCAGATGATCCCGTTCTTCCTGTGTCCCCTCAAAGAGGCCTTCTTCGGCTAGTTTGGCCAGCGCTAAATTGGCTTTTCGAATACCATACCAGGCGTGCTCCCACACTCGTTTTGCCCGGGGATCATTGCCTGATGGCGCTGACCTGCCGTAAAAATATCCTTCAGCACCCCAATAATTTCCGTTGTCAAAATTATATGGCTTATTGTTGAGCGTTTCATCTGCAAATAAATACGGATTCCATGCTCCTCCCTTGTTGGGATCCATAATGCATACGTATAGTTCCTCAATGAAACCCTGAAAACTCGTGAAATTTCCATATACATCCTTTTCGGAAATATCTGCTTCAGGTGATTTGTCCAGATAATCCTCGCAGGAAGTCACGGCGAATAAGGTAACGATGATAAATGTCAGGTATATAAGTCTCATGCTTTTATAGGTTTAATTCGATTCCAAGATTGATTCTTTTCACGGTAGGATAGGCACCCTGCGTGGCGCTTCCACCAGAGTAAGTCGATTGTCTGTCGTCGGGCAGGTCAGACCAGTAAAACAGATTTGTGCCATTGAGGAAGAGCCTGAGATTGGAAAATCCGACGCGGGTCATCCAGTTGGATTGACTGAAATTGTACGCCAACTCGACCGTTCTCAATCGGATGTAAGACGCGTCATACAGATAATAATCGCCAATGTTTTCCGCTTGCGTTTTCCATCGTGGTAAAAACGAGGTTGCGTTTGGATTGTCTTTAGACCAGTAATCCGCCGCATGGGCAAATACGATATCGATATCGTTGGCGAAATTGTTGAATCCGATGTATCGGTTCGCGTTATTCGTTCCATAAACCTGTAGCATCAGACTCCAGGCTTTGAAATTGCCGCCAAAAGAAAGGTTGACTGAGTTTTGGGGAACTCCGCTATATCCTACCGGGGGCGTATCTTCGCTTGATTTGATTATGCCATCCGCGTTGAAATCAATCAGGTCATAATATCCGGGAAGCTTTTGATGATCGTTATTTTCCGTGGGCACACTGGCGTAAACCTCGTCCCAATTGTTGTAGAATTCAGTCCGCAGCAATCTTTTTTCCTGACCGATCGGGTATCCAGCCTGCTTGAGGTAGTCGAATTGCAACGGCGCATCATCCCGGGAGATAATCGTGTTTTCATTGTGAGTAAATGCCGTACTCACCCAAAAGTCCAGGTTGGAGTTCAGTGTTTTATTAACCCCCAGTACGAGCTCAAAACCTTTGGATTCCACTTCCCCCAGATTGGCACTCGGAGGGGTGGCTCCGAAAAACGGGGGAACATTACGGCTGCCACCGGACATCAAAATATCCGTCCGCTTTTCGGTATAAAAATCAAATCCAAGAGTGAAAAGCTGTCGGAGAAATTCGGCTTCGATTCCATAGTTGCTTTTTACAGCTACTTCCCAGTGAATATTGGGGTTCCCGACCACGGATTCCCGGTAAAAGGTATACGGACTTGTGCCTGTTACGCTTTCGTTGAGTCGTGCATTTCCACCGTATCCGAGCTGTGAGGCGTACAACCAACGCTGGCCACTGACATTATCATCTCCGACCTTTCCAATGCTGTACCGCAACTTAAGACGATCGATCCAGGAAACATTGAAAAAAGCCTCGTTGGATGGAATCCAGCCTACACCCACCGAAGGAAAGAAGTCGAAACGGTAGCCGGGACCAAATTTTTCGGAACCGTTGTACGCTCCGTTCGCCTCCAGCAGATACCGGGTGTCGTAATCGTAAGTTGCCCGGAATACCCAGTCTTCACGGT
>CALGAA010000203.1 GCA_937952445.1 uncultured Bacteroidota bacterium
GGATGAATCGAGTTTGCGCCACAGCGCAAAGTCGAGAACGGATACTAAAGCCCGGTTTCTGGTGGGCGATTTTTTAGAGCAAAGAGGTAATTGTGCCGGGCCTGATGCCGGTTTCAGGTGGCGGGCACTTCCAAAGTGCAAGCCACCAACGGCCTGCGCTTTGACCGTGTGCCTTTCGCCGCGTCCATTGCCTACCTATTACTGCAGGTAGGTAAAATCACCAAACAACGTCACCACCAAACGGCCGTGAGGCCCCAAACGTCCGGGGCGCAACAGCGACCAGGACCCAAACGCGAATAAAGCGTAGCGGAATTCGCCCAAACGAATAGGCCGCCCCAAGGCGGACTATTCCCCATTCGTAATTGATTATTCGGCACGAAATTTTCAATCCTATCTATACATTATATATAATAGCGCATAAATCCATCCGCCACCACATTTTTAAACCAAAGACCACATCACCATGCGAATCATCAGCGGTTACCTGAAAGGACGACGGTTCACCCCGCCAGCGAAAAAATGGCCGACCCGGCCGACGACCGATATTGCGAAGGAAGGACTGTACAACATCCTGCAAAACCAAATCGATTTTGAAACGGCCATCTTCCTCGATCTCTTCGGCGGAACCGGGAACCACTGCTACGAATTTATTTCCCGCGGATGCACCGACGCCACCTACGTCGATCGCCACGGCCCCGCCGTCCAGTTTGTCCGGCAGATGGCCCGGGAACTCGATATCGAAGCATTTTTACATATCCACCGCGACGACGTCTTTCGCTTTATCCAAAACGCGCCCCGGACCTACACCGTCATTTTTGCCGGTCCGCCTTACCCGCTTAAACGCATCCCCGACCTTCCCGACCTCGTCCTCGAAGGCGATTTGCTGGCCCCCGACGGCCTGTTTATCCTGGAACACAACGACGACCATCAATTTGCCACGCATCCCCATTTTGTGGAAGTACGCAGCTACGGCGACACCCGGTTTTCGTTTTTCACCAAAAATTCACATTAGACAAAGTATTGTTATAACTTTGTCCGCATGCGAGTACGAGAATACCTAACCGAACATTTGCAGCGATTGCTGAAGCAGCATTTTTCGCTCGATATCGCCGCGAAAGATCTGCTGATCAACGTGACCAGGCCTGAGTTTGCCGGGGAATACACCCTCGTCGTATTTCCGCTGGCCGGCCGGCTGAAAATGGCCCCGCCGCAAGCCGCGGAAGCGATCGGTGCACTGGCCGTGGAACACCTCCGCGTGCGCGAATACAACGTCGTCAAAGGATTTTTGAACCTGAGCCTGGAACCGGCCCTGTGGATGGAATTTTTGGACGAAGTCCGTTCTTCGGATCAGTACGGTCAACGCGCGTCGAAAGACCAGACCGTCATGGTCGAATTTTCCTCGCCCAATACCAACAAACCGCTCCATCTGGGCCACATTCGCAACATCCTGCTCGGCTGGTCGATGTACGAAATCCTGTCCGCCGCCGGCTACCACGTCATCCGCACCCAGATCATCAACGACCGCGGAATTGCCATTTGCAAATCGATGCTGGCATGGCAGAAATGGGGCGAAGGCGCCACGCCGGAATCCACGGGCGTCAAAGGTGACCACCTCGTCGGCGAATACTACGTGCTGTTCGAAACGCAGTTGCGCCAGGAATACCAGACATGGCAACAAACCACGGAAGCCCTCCACCTGTACGAAAACCAGAAAGGCCCGGACGAAACCCCCGACGCCTTTTTTGCCCGATACAAAAACGAATACTTCAACACCGCCAGTACCCTGGGACGGGAAGCCCGCGAAATGCTGATCCGCTGGGAAGATAACGATCCCGACACCGTGGCCCTGTGGAAGCAGATGAACCAGTGGGTGTACGACGGATTTGACGAAACCTACGCGCGCCTTGGTGTGGAATTTGACTCCATATACTACGAGTCGGACACCTACCTGCTCGGAAAATCGATCGTGGAGCAAGGCCTTCATGCCGGCGTGTTCTACCGCCAGGACGACGGATCGGTGTGGGTTGACCTCGAAGACCAGGGCATGGATCAGAAGATTTTGCAGCGCAAAGATGGCACTTCGGTGTACATCACGCAGGACATCGGAACGGCGGTCCAACGCTACGAAGACCACGGCGCCGACCGGATGATTTACGTGGTGGCGGACGAACAAAACTATCATTTCGAAGTGTTGTTTGCCATATGTAAACTGCTGGAACAACCGTTCGCGGAGGGGATGCACCACCTGTCGTACGGCATGGTCGAACTCCCCCACGGGAAAATGAAATCGCGCGAAGGCACGGTCGTCGATGCGGACGATCTGATGGACGACGTGCGGGAAGAGGCACGGACCATTGCGATGGAAAAAGGGGCGATCAACGATCTGCCGGAGGAAGAACGCGAAGACATCATCACCAAAATCGGGATGGCCGCCCTGAAATACCACATGATCCGGGTCCAGCCCCAGCGGCGGATGGTTTTCGACCCGGCCGAATCGGTGGATATGCAGGGACAGACCGGACCGTATATCCAAAACGCGTACGTGAGGATCCGATCGATCCTGCGGCGACTCGACGAGGAAAAAACGGTGGACACCCGGCCTTACCAGCCGTCGGAACATGAAATGGAACTGCTCGTCCACCTGTCCGAGTACCCGACCGAAATCGAAAAGGCCGCGGATCAGTACGACCCTTCGGTCATCGCCAATTATGCGTACAAACTCGCGAAGTTGTACCATAAATTTTACAGCGAACATCGCGTCCTGTCCGCCGAATCGGAAGAGGCCCGCGGATTCCGGCTCCACCTCAGCGAGGGGGTGGCCAACGTTATAGCACATTCGATGAACCTGCTGGGCATCCAAATGCCCCATAAAATGTAATTACGATTATGGCTTCTGAGTCACTGAATTTTATCGAGCAAATTATCGAGGAGGATATTGCCAATGGAAAACACAACGGGGAGGTGCGAACCCGGTTCCCGCCCGAACCCAACGGCTACCTCCACATCGGTCATGCGAAGGCGATTTGCCTCAATTTTGACCTGGGAATCAAGTACAACGGGACGACGAACCTGCGGTTTGACGATACCAATCCCGCCACGGAGGAAACCCTCTACGTCGACAGCATCCAGGAAGATATCCGCTGGCTCGGCTACGACTGGGAGGACCGGTTGTACTTCGCCTCGGATTACTTCCAGCAACTGTTTGATTACGCGATGCAACTCGTGGAACAAGGCGATGCCTACGTGGACGATTCCAGCGCCGAGGAAATCGCCCGGCAAAAAGGAACGGTCAACACGCCGGGGACGAACAGCCCTTACCGCAACCGGTCGATCGAGGAAAACCGCGATTTGTTTCTCCGTATGAAGGCCGGGGAATTTGAAGAAGGGTCGCGGGTATTGCGGGCGAAAATTGACATGGCACACCCCAATATGACCATGCGCGATCCGCTGATCTACCGAATCAAAAAGGTGCCGCATCACCAGTCCGGTGACGAGTGGTGCATCTATCCGATGTACGATTACGCCCATCCGGTGTCGGATTCGATCGAGCGGATCACACATTCGCTGTGTACGCTGGAATTTGAAAACCACCGGCCGATCTACGAATGGTTTTTGGAGCGGCTCGGAACCTTTCCGTCCCGACAGATTGAATTTGCGCGGCTCAACGTCAATTATATGATTACGAGCAAACGCCGGTTGCGCCGGCTGGTCGACGAAGGTCACGTTGACGGCTGGGACGATCCGCGGATGCCGACCATCAGCGGGTTGCGGCGGAGAGGATATTCCCCCCAGGCGCTGCGGAATTTTGCCCGGGCGGTGGGCGTGGCGAAGCGGGACAACGTCATCGATATTTCGCTGCTCGAACATTGCCTGCGCGACGACCTCAACACCAGGGCCAACCGGCTGATGGCGATTCTCGACCCGATCAAGGTCGTTATCACGAATTATCCCGAAGGTCAGGTTGAATGGATGGAAGCCGAGAACAACCCCGAAAACGAAGCCGCCGGGGTGCGGAAAATGCCATTTTCGCGTGAACTGTACATCGAGCGCGAGGATTTTATGGAAAATCCGCCGAAGAAGTACTTCCGGATGACGCCGGGGCAGTACGTCCGGCTGAAGCACGGCTACATTTTGCACTGTGACCGCGCGATAAAGGACGATGAGGGAAATATCACGGAGGTTCAGTGTACCTACGTGGAGAACAGCAAGAGCGGGGAGGATACATCCGGGATCAAGGTGAAGGGGACCCTGCACTACGTGGAGGCCAGTCATGCCCGCCGGGTGGAAGTGCGGCTCTACGACCGGTTGTTCTCGGTACCGTTGCCGGACGCTGATCCCGAGGTGGATTTTATCACCCACCTCAATCCCAACTCGCGGCAAATTCTGACCGACGTGGTGGTCGAACCCGAACTGACGAAGGCGAAGGTGGGGGAGTACTACCAGTTTTTCCGGAAAGGGTACTTCGCTTTGGACCCCGATTCCACGGACGAACATTTGATATTCAATCAGTCGGTGGCGTTGCGGGATACGTGGGCGAAGATCCAGAAAAAGAATTCGTGACAAATTGTGCCAAAGATGCTGTCATATAAAATGCGCTTCCATATCTTTACAGTTCCATGAAGAAAGGACGTGAAATAATGCCTCCCGCCCGGTTTCAGTTGACCCTTCGGCGTCTGAAGGAGCAGCTCGTCGAGGATTTTGGGGACAACGAGGAGGTGTGTCTGATCGGAATTCAGCCCCGCGGGACGATTTTGCTCCAGCGGATCATCGAACTCATCCGTCAGGAGAAGGTTCGGTTCAAAATCCTGGAAGGTCACCTCGACATCACGTTTTACCGGGACGATTTCCGGCGGCGCGAACGGATGTTGACGCCCGACTACAACAAGATGGATTTTCTCATCGAAGGGCGCGACGTGGTCCTGATCGACGACGTGTTGTACACGGGCCGGACGATTCAGGCCGCTCTCAACGCGCTGCAGCATTACGGACGACCGGCGACGGTCAAGTTGATGACGCTGATCGACCGACGCTTCAACCGGCATCTGCCGATCCAGTGCGACTACAAGGGGATGGAAGTCGACGCGGTGGATAATGCGTACGTGCAGGTGAACTGGGGGATGGAAGACAGCCAGAATCAGGTCATATTATTTGATTCAAAACCCGAGAGCAAATGATCAGTTCCAACTTGAGTCAGCCGCATTTGTTGGGGATCAAGTACATTACCAAAGAAGATATTGAAATGATCCTCCAGACGGCGGACAATTTTAAGGAGGTGATCAATCGTCCGATCAAGAAGGTGCCGACGCTGCGGGACATCACCATCGCGAATTTGTTTTTTGAAAATTCGACCCGGACCAAGATTTCGTTTGAGCTGGCGGAGAAGCGGTTGTCCGCGGACGTCCTCAATTTTTCGTCGGGGGGGTCCAGTGTCAAAAAGGGCGAGTCCCTGCTCGATACGGTAAAAAATATCCTATCGATGAAGGTGGATATGGTCGTGGTGCGGCATTCCATCGCGGGTACGCCGAGTTTTCTGGCGCAGCACATCGACGCGAACATCGTCAACGCGGGCGACGGAACGCACGAGCACCCTACGCAGGCCTTGCTCGACGCGTATTCCATCCGCGAACGGTTCAACAGTTTCAAGGGTCTGCGCGTCTGCATATTCGGGGACATTTCCCACAGCCGTGTCGCCCTGAGCAACATATTCTGCCTGCAGAAGCTCGGCGCCGAAGTGGCCGTTTGCGGCCCGCCGACCCTCATCCCGAAATTCATCGAAGAACTCGGCGTCCGTGTCTTTTACCGCGTCCGCGAGGCGTTGGAGTGGAGCGACGTGGCGAATGTTCTCCGTATCCAGTTGGAACGGCAAGACGTCCGCTACATCCCCTCGCTCCGGGAATACGCCCTGTACTATGGCATCCACCGCGAGTTGCTCGACAGTCTCAAGAAGGAGGTCATTATCATGCACCCCGGCCCGATCAATCGCGGTGTGGAGCTCGACAGCGACGTAGCGGATTCGTCCCGGTCCATTATATTGGAGCAAGTGGAAAATGGGGTAGCGGTGCGGATGGCGGTGTTGTATTTGTTGGCGGGAAGATAGGTTAGAAGAGACGAGTGCGGTTTACTTGAGGTAGGTGGGGAGCCGGGGTGGAGTGGGACGTGCAGTCGCGAAGGGGGAAGAGCTTAGAGCTTAGAATGAACAAGTGCGGTGTTTTTGGCGGGGGTGGGAAGCCGGGGTGATGTGGGCGGCGTTTGATTTGAGCGGGAAGAATTTAGAGGTGTGGGTTTTGGGGTAGGGTGTGGACAGAATTCCGAGAACGGGCAAAAGATAGGGATTTGGTAGCCTATGAATCGACTTTGCGCCACAGCGCAAAATCGAGAACGGATACTAAAGCCCGGGTTCTGGTGTGCGGTTTTTTAGAGCAAAGAG
>CALGAA010000204.1 GCA_937952445.1 uncultured Bacteroidota bacterium
TGGACGCCCATGGGATATGTCGGGCATAGTACCGGGCAGTTAAGAATTTTCCCTTCAGGTCAAACATAGGTCGATGTCAAATTCGGTAAACTGTAAATTTACGTATAAATGGCAAGTTTGTCTCGCCGGTGTTTTGGGGAGGTCGCCTCATCAGTGCAGGCGCATGCTCTGAAATTAAAAAGAAGTCAACACCCTTTTTATTTTCTGTAAGACATACCAGGGCCATGGAATATGAGTGAAGGTCGGAATGATTTCTCCACCAAAATCCTTTTTCATTTGATTCACGGGTTCGCCGATCCCCACCATGTCGTAATACTTAAAATTTTGTTTTTTGAAATGCAGCATATCCTGGTGAAAGAGGTATTTATTTGCTATGCTGCAAATGCGTTGGTCTTGCGGAGTAGAAAATTTCCGGAATTCCGACGCATTGACAAGACCAAATACGGTCTTTTCCTCCGCATCACCGATGCTGATGTGTGCCGCCAGGCGACCCAGTTCCGGATGGTGAATTTCGGAATAGAAATAGCCCTCCTGATGTTTTTCAATCCCCGGAGGAAGCGGGGGCAGGTTTTTTGCATCTACCACGGATTGATACATGGCTTCAATGTCCGGAATTTCATGGGGCCGATGGATCGTGAAGTTCATGGATTGAGCTTGCCGGATGTATTTCCGCAACCGCCGGGAATAACCTTGTTCAAACTCCCTGTTCAGGTGGATCAGCCTGGTGGGGAAGGGGATGGTTTTATAAAACGGGGATGACTGCCGGTTAAAGCTCATCTCATACACGTATTTTGACACAAGGGGAATGTGCCGTGCATAATAACGGGAAGTGAGGTATCGTCCTTTGATTTCAAACATAGCTTATGAAGGCTCGCGGGTCAAATGTGTGTAAATGTACAACCCAATTCCAAAGAATCCCTTAGTTTAGCGTTCACTTATGAAATTTTGAAATTGATCTATGGACGCATTGGATACGAACAGCGAAACATATTTTGTGATAATGGCAGGAGGGATCGGTAGTCGTTTTTGGCCGGCCAGCAGGGAATCTTTGCCCAAGCAGTTTCTGGATGTTCTGGGAACGGGTCGATCGCTCATCCAGATGACGGTGGACCGGATCCGACCCCTGGTTTCACCCGATCGTATCCTGGTTCTGACACACGACCACTACCGTGGATTGGTGGCGGAACACTTGCCCGAATTGCCAGCTCAAAATATTTTGGTGGAACCCAGTCGCCAAAATACTGCGCCCTGCGTGGCCTATGTGTCGTTTCACCTCCGTGCCCGTGATCCCCAATCCAATTTGGTGATCCTTCCCGCCGACCATTTGATCACGAGGGAAGTCGAATTTCAGAATACGCTGAGGAAGGCTTTGGACTATGCGGCCCGCCATGATGCAATTTTAACGCTGGGCATGGCGCCGCACAGACCGGACACCGGGTACGGCTATATTCATTTAGGCGATAAGACGACGGTGGAATCCATTTATCATGTCGAGTCGTTTCGGGAAAAACCGACGCGTGAAGTGGCCACAGCGTACCTGGAGAGTGGAGAATACGTGTGGAATGCGGGTATATTTATTTCGAGCGTCAAAACGATGTTGACGGCGTTTGAGACGCTTGCGCCCGATATATTTAACACCCTTGATTCTCCGGATCAATACGGTAGCGGGACCGAACAGCGTTTTATCCGGGAGCAATACCCCAAAACGCCTTCCATCAGTCTCGATTATGCGATTATGGAAAAGGCGGACAACATTGTAACCTACGTTGTGGACATTGGCTGGAGCGACATTGGGACATGGCGGAGTTTATATGATCTGAGGTGTTCCCAGCAAGGCGAAATTGTGGTCAACGGGCCGGAAGTTAACTATGACATCACCAATTCCAATACGCTCATGATCCATAGTCCGGCTGATAAAAAGGTGCTAATCCGGGGATTGGAGGGTATGTTGGTTGTGGATCAGGAAGACATCCTTATGATTTGGCCTTTGGATGAGGAGCAAGACATCAAAGATGCCCGTAACCGGCTTGGCCCCAAATGGGGTATGGAGTAAAACCATCGTATGAACCGATTTGAAGGAAAGAACATACTTTTTATCTATTATAAGTTTCCACCCATCAAGGGGATCGGAACGCTGAGGAACCTGAAATTTTATCAGTCCCTCAAACAAGTAGCCCGCAAGGTGTACGTAGCCACCACTTCCAACCGGCGGTTTTTACCCACCGATCAATTTCGATACGAAGAAAAAGACGTCATCGAAATTCCGACCTGCGATTTCCGTACGATCTATCACTTTCTGACCGGTGAACAGGGGTCCTTGCTGGTCAGCCGGGACCGATCTCCCCATCGTTGGTTGCCCGAATGGAAGGCCCTTTTTCAAAAATCTATGATTTCCCGGTATTTTGATGAAGGAGGATCTTATTTCGTTTACAGGGGCGTGAGGCGGTGTCAGAGGATTATTGAAGAGGAAAATATCGACACGATCGTATCGTCGTATATGCCGTTTGACGCACACCGACTCGCGTATCGTCTGAAGCAGAAATTTCCCCATCTGTATTGGATCGCAGATTATCGGGATTTTTTCTCCGATCCTATGTTGCGTTCCCGGCCCGGATTTAGTCAACGGCAGGATCGTCACGTCAAAATATTATCTCAGGTGGATGAGGTGACCACGGTGTCGCGTGGGATTCAGGAAAGGTTGCTGCCATTTCATCACAACGTGCAAGTGGTGAGAAATGGAATTCACGATGCATTGATGGCAAGCAAACCGGTTCCCCGGTATAAGCTGTTTACCATTTCTTATACCGGCAGCATATACCCCGATGCCCAGGATGCTGAAATTTTGGCGTCGGTGATCCATGAACTGGTGATTGGTGGGTTGATCCATAAGAATCAACTGCAATTTATAAACGCCGGAAAGGATGGTTTGTATTGGAAACGCTTGTTGGAGCGATACGAACTCGGCGACATTCTGGTGAACAAGGGCATCGTTTCCCACGAAAAATCGCTTGGAATTCAACGAAAGTCCCACCTCAATGTCCTTTTGAGTTGGGCGACGGAAGATGTTTCGGGAATTTTAACCGGGAAGCTTTTTGAATACCTGGCTTCCGGGACGCCGATCGTGGCCATTGTCAAGGGGATTCATGACCCTGAATTGCACGAATTGATTTCGGAAAATGGCAAAGGCGAGGTGTTTTATCCTACGGTTTTGGGGCGGAGTGCCCTGAAGAAATATCTGCTCCAGCGATACCAGGCCTGGCAGAAGACGGAGCCTGATATGATTGGGTTATATGACACGGCACGGACTTCGATGCAAGGGGTGGTGACCTGGAAGGATGAATTTTCAGTTTGGTCCGGAGTCAGAACAAGTGGAGAATCTGATCATCGGAGGTCATCGGGATTGACTTCTTAATTAGCGTGGGTGAGGTCGGGGATAGGATCTTTTTACTGATGATGGATGTATATTCATAGGGGGAATGGATGATAGAAGGACGTTATTCGTGGAATCACCCGGAATTTCTATTCTATTTTCTCCTCAAAGTCCAAATAAAGTTCATAGTCCGGAAAAAAATCAACACTTTAATTTTATGATTTATTTTTCTGCGAGTGATTAAAGCCCATTTCGGTGGGGAATTGCATCTAAAAATTCATAATTTAATGGATATTTCCAATCCAGTTAAGTATAATTTTTGAAGATTTGGAGCTTTTGTAAGGACAAAAATAATGTGGTCATTATTCAATTGAATCTGGACAATATTTTGTAATTTTGACCGAGATTATACCAATTGAAAGATGATTTTGAAACGACTTGCACTCTGATTTCTTATTTATTAGGTTGGCTACGAGTTTGAAAAATATCTTGAAACGTTTGGAATGGACCAATGGGTCAGATGAAGAATGGTTTGGGTAATCCGGTTGTCAATTTCATGAATTATCAATTAACCTAAATGATTTACTATGAAAAATTTTTACTTTTT
>CALGAA010000205.1 GCA_937952445.1 uncultured Bacteroidota bacterium
ATAAATGTATGCCAATGATGTGATCGCTTCGGTATTCAGGATCAGGTTCGACCCAATAAAGTTTATTGTTCGCCAAACTGTCGTACAGTTCGGCTGAAAGGTAATGGCAATATTCCTGAATATTTTTGACCTGCCAATCCAGCAACATTTCCATGCTTTTCCTGATCATGGCAATGTGAATAAATGCACTGTATTCTCCCATGTTGTACCGTTGGGCTTTCGGATGGAAAGAATTTTCATATTGGGTCAGCCGCGTGAAGTCGTGACTGTTGGCCCGGTTTATCCAGTTGTTTTCGATGGGCTTTCCATCGTCAAAAGCTTCCCCAAAATAACCAAGAGTAATACCGTATGGCCCCAGCAACCATTTGTACGTAGCACAAATTAAGGCATCGGGCTTGATGCGCTGAATGTCAAAAGGAATAGCTCCTACCGACTGAGTGCCATCGATAATCAACAAAGCTCCGTGTTCCCGGCATTTTTCTGAGATTTTCTCCATATCGTACCGGATTCCATCGGTCCATAGAACCGTGCCAAGACAAACCGCTGCCGTCCGGTCATTAATCGACTGCAGGATGGAAGTGATCAACTTCTCACCGCGGTTTTTATAAAAGGAAGGGAGTTGGATGGATTTTATCTCCCAATGGCTATCTTCTATTACCCACGGATAAACCGCTGAAGGAAATTGATCTTCTACGATGATGATTTCGTTTCCAAACCCGGTTTTGATGTTGTTAACCACATTGGCCATTCCATAGGATACGGATGGAAAAATCGCGATGCGATCGGGGTCGGGACAATTGATGAGCTCCGAGAAAAGGGCACGTACCTGATCGGGAGCATTGAAGAACAAATCGTGGTCTATCCGGGCAGGATTCATTTTCGCCTGAATGCCGGCTATTCCCGCCTCTGCCACTGCTTTGGGCGTAGGGGTCATATAAGCCGCATTGAGGTAGGTTTCTCCTTCTGGCAAATCAAAAAGTAATCGTTGGGTACTAATCATGACAGACCTTATAATTTAATGTAACCGGGCATATTCTTCCACTTTATTCCACACTCTCCACACATTCTTGTAGCAGATTTTTTCGATGTCATTTCGGCTATATCCCCGGTTTAATAATTCTGCGAGGAGATTGGGAAATTGGGAAACGTCTTTCAATCCTTCTGGCAATGAATCTCCAACGCCATCAAAATCCGAACCCAGACCAACATGATCTATGCCGGCAATCCGGACGACCCGATCAATGTGGTCAGCTACTTTTTCTACCGTGGAATATAAGGGCTTTGGATATTGATTTTTAAACGCTCTCAACGCATTTTGATCACCCGGATCCAGATTGTGTTGTTGATGATATTCTCCCCAGGCCTCTGCGAATTCTTTACGATTTGCTGAAATTTCAGCATCCAGAAAATCCGACCCAAAATTGATTTGAATTACGCCATCATTGTCCTTCATCATCCGGATCATCTCATCGCTCATATTTCGTTCAAACCCTGGCGTAAAATGCCGGCAGGAGGAATGTGTAGCGATCACAGGGGTCCTGGTCACTCTCAGTACCTGATAAAACGCACTGTCAGAAATATGAGATACATCAATCATAACCCCGGTTTGGTTCATTCGCTCAATGACCTGATACCCAAAAGGGCTTAATCCATTCCATTTTCGTTCCGGATCGTAGGAAGAATCGCAAATCAGGTTCCATTTACTGTGGGTCAGGGTGATATATCGTATTCCGCGATCGTAAAAATAATCGATGAGATCCAGGTTATCGCCAATGGGAGCTCCGTTTTCCATTCCCATAGGGAGTGAAATCAATCCCTTACGGGTATTTTCCTCAATATCAGCCGGCGAAAGGCCCCGGGCATATTGATCCGGAAACCGTGTGGTGAGCTCATGGACAAAATCGATCAGTGAATCTGCCAGTTCTTTGGCTCCGCCTGATTGTTGATAGCTCGCCGGTATGTATATACTCATAAAAGGAGCGTTCAGTCCGCCTGCCTGGGAACGTTCGTAGTCGAATTCTCCCAGAGGTGATTTTATCGCCACGTCTGCATTGGAATCATTGATGGTTCCGTAGTGGTGCCGGAAATGATAGGGAAAATCGATGTGTCCATCGGTCATAAGTATTTCACGGGCCATTTCCCGGGCTTCATTCAGGTGGTTTGAATATCCCCGGGTTGCTTCCTTTTGGGGATGGCAGGATGCGAGAATCAAGCAAATCAGCGCCGTCAGAATTCCGGCAAATGGTGGTTCATACTTCATATCTGGGTTTATTTGACAACAAAATTAATCATCCGACCGGGGACCACGATCACTTTTACCACCGTCTTTCCTTCCAGCCACTT
The DNA here is from genome assembly GCA_937952445.1 of uncultured Bacteroidota bacterium. Classification (GTDB taxonomy): domain Bacteria; phylum Bacteroidota; class Bacteroidia; order Chitinophagales; family Saprospiraceae; genus Membranihabitans. The sequence goes on from CALGAA010000205.1 coordinate 2,344, forward strand.
TTGAATATCTGGTGCCTGCCGGGCTGCCTGTTCCAGCTCTTTCCGATCCATATCCGTCGGAAAAGAGGCCGAAGCTCGTTTTTTACCATTGATGCACAATGGATATTCCACCTCATCGTCGACCAGGTACTTTTCTTCAAGGATCGGCATGGCTGCATGATGGACACTCGGTTTTTCACCTAGCATTTCCCACAATTCCTCAGCGATAAAAGGGGCAAAAGGGGCGATCAACCGGGCGAGGGGATTAAGTATACCGGCTTTATGGCAATCGAGTTTCTTCCATTCATTTACCGCCACCATGAACGCACTGATGCAGGTATTAAACGAGAATCGGGCGGAATCTTCCTGTACTTTACGAATGAGGGTATGTAAAATTTTCAATTCTTCTTTCGTCGGCGCATCCGGGCTAATTAAGACATTCCCCTGATCATCGGCATACAATCCATACAACCGCCGGATGAATTTGAAAACGCCCTCTATTCCATTCGTATCCCAGGGCTTGTCCTGCTCGATAGGGCCGAGAAACATTTCGTACATTCGAAAACAATCGGCACCATACTGGGAGACAATATCATCGGGATTGATGACATTGAACTTGGATTTGGACATTTTCCCCTGCTCCGAAATCGTTCTAAATTGAAGGTTCTCCTCCGATCCCCCGGTGATTTTTCCATTTTGATACGTGGCGTTTTTCGCATAAAATATCGCATCACGGAAATCCGGAGCCCAAGCGATGTATTGATCCAGGCCTTGCTTGTTCAGGTAACTGTGATCATGACCATAATCAGAGACGAAGTCCACGAGTACCGGAATTTTGGCATATTGTTCCAAATCCTCCTCCGCCACGAGATCTGCGGAAAAGAACTTCTGTACTCCTTCTTCATTCTTGCGGAGCAATATCGATTCTATCGTCCCCTGAATTTTACCTTGATTGATCAGTTTTTGGAAGGGCTCTTTGGTCGGAACATACCCCAGATCATAGAAGAACATGTGGGTATACCGGGCATACATTAAGTGTGCCACAGCATGTTCGGCACCACCTACGTAGAGATCTACGTTTTGCCAATAATCTATGGCTTCCTTCCCGGCCATTTGTTCGGAATTGTGCGGATCCATGTACCGCAAATAATACCAACTGGATCCGGCTACAGCGGGCATGGTATCGGTTTCCCTGGTACGATCTTGATCGTATTGTACCCAGTCTTTCAACTTAGCCAGCGGAGATCGGCCATCCGTTGCGGGTTTGAAATCTTCCGTGTCCGGTAAAAGAACCGGTAACTCGTCTTCCGGTATGGTGTACGGAATTCCGTCCCGGTCGTAAACGATGGGAATCGGTTCCCCCCAATACCGCTGTCTGCTAAAATTGGCATCCCGCAATTTGTAATTGACCTTCATTTTTCCGATTCCCTTTTCCTCTAATTTTTGAATCACGGTTTTGAGGGCATCCAACACATCAAGCCCATTGAGGAAAGAGGAATTGATCATTTTTCCGACCTTATCTTCCCGCTGTGCGCCCGGGTGATCGGACCGGTCGATGATTTCAATTATCGGAATATTGTATTTTGTCGCGAAAGCATGGTCGCGGTCATCATCGGCGGGTACCGCCATAATTGCACCCGTTCCGTAGTCCGCC
>CALGAA010000206.1 GCA_937952445.1 uncultured Bacteroidota bacterium
ATGGAAATCGGAGATATGGATATCGACAGCAGTCCGGGTAGCGACAGCCCGGAAGAACGTGAAACGTACCCCGGACATCCCGGAGACGATGATATCATGAGTATTTCACGGGATTCTATCGGAAGTGAAGACGATCACGATCCGGCCCATGTCGAGGTGTTTGACCTGGCCCTGATCAAAACCACGGAAGTGGAAGTAGGTTATCCTGATCTCGATGTCGAATTTGAAATTACGATATTTAATCAGGGTGGAATTCCGGCGACTAATATTGAGATTACGGATTATGTTCCTTCCGGATATACCTTTAATTCAGCTCTCAACCCCGGTTGGGATGGCGGGGATCCCCTGGTTACCTATCTGGTCGCAGACACTCTGTATCCCGGCGAGACTATCCAGGTGCCGATCGTGCTTACGGTAACTACCGTATTGCATCCCGATAGTCTGATCAATGTCGCAGAAATCAGTGCGGCTCAGGATACAACGGGAGCTGATCGGGAGGATATCGACGGTGTTTTTGATCAAATAAAGGACAACGATGCTGGTGGTCAGCCAGATAGCCCGGCAGATAATTATGTTGATGGCGATGGCACCGGTTCACCGGGAGATGGGGTGGCAGCTACAGATGAAGACAATTCAGATCCAGCCAAGATACTCCCGTGTCTGCCTGTCAATTGCCATGCAGTCATCAATATGGGTTTTGGTACGGATTGCGAAATCGAGATCACAGCCGATATGTTGTTGAGGGATAATCGAATCGCGGTGGCAGCCCCTGAATTTTATGAAGTGGAGCTGTTCTACGGTCCTGGAATCCGGATTCCAGATAACATCCTCCGTCCCGAGCATGTAGGTAAACCTATTACAGCCCGGGTGACCTTCCTGATCGATGCTTGCGGAGGTGGAACCTGTGAAACTTCGATCGTTCTGGATAAACCAAATGCTTGTCTGATCCAAAACACATTGGATACGACGGTTTACTGCATCGATCCGTTCCTGGCATTGGATCCGATGGATCCAGCTTACCCTAAGCCGGAATTGTTAAATATATGCAGTGATGCACCGCTGACACTGGAAGTAAGTCCGGATTGGGTCATGGCAGTGAAATGTGATGAAACCAGCGATACTGCGAAAATCATTCTCCGGGAATGGACCGCAGTCACACCAGGAGGCGAACGATGTACAGGTGTCGATACCATCGTAGTACTGAGGCTTCCAAAACTGACACCGGCAGCATTTGTAGATTCTGCGGATCAGACCTTCTACTGTGATTTACACACCCATAATCAGGACGGTGGATTGTTAACCAGGTATGTGAGTTGGAAGCAACCTGTAGGTCTCCATGATTATGAATTGCCCTATACGAAATTGCGGGGCGTGATTTATGAAATTCCTGGTACGATTATCCTGGCGGGATTAGCAAATGCTTCTGATCAGGGACCTGATGTACTTTCGAAATATCTTCAAACGGCGATTTTGCGAAAAGCAAATGGTGTGGATAGTGTGACCATTGGTCAGATTGTTTCCGGTACGTACATGGATCAATTGGTGGCAAATGCCAACCAGGAGCAAAAACGATATGGATTCCTGGCTGCCTTGATCGAAGCCAATGACAATTTGGTTTCATTCCTGTACAATTCGGTTACCTTCTATCCGTATTTGCTCCTGGAACAGGGCGATTGGATACTATCGGAAAATGGTAATTTCGAAGAAGTGACCACAGAGTGGTTTTATTCCGGAAACGGAGTGCCTCCGTTCTGGTTTGCTGGAGGCTGGCCTTCGGTCTATGGAAGTGGCGATGCCGTGTCGTATTGTGATGTCAGTCAGGATGGGGAATACGGTTGCATCCGGATCCAGGTTCCACGTGTAATCCACGGAGTCGGGTTTGATCTGGAAAATTGTGACACCATTTGTCTTACTGCCGGAGGAACGCATTGTGGAATTTCCATCGATCAGCAGGATGCAGGGTGGTCCGGAAGTTGTCCACGGGTACGCATCCTCGAGACAACGGTCACCCAAACCTGTTGGGCGGAGACCGCCAGCAATTGCGGTACCGGGGAGTCAGATCTGGTTACTTCGTACGATTCCACCGCTAAACAAGTGGAGATTCGGTTAACCCAGACTCAGACCCGGATCGATACCATCGGTCCAATATTTGACTTCGAATATTCCGCGGATTGGGATCATGACGTGATCAGAGATCAGATTAGGGCAGGTGAAATGCCAAATGATGCGTTGGAATGGGAGAGAAGTTATCCGACGGTCTACCAGGTCAATTCGCATTCGTGTGAAGCCATGGTATTTGTTCCGGATGTACAAGTGATTGACAATTGCAGCGGAGTATATTCGGTAAAAGCGATGATCGACGTTCCGGGCGGTACCCGTGCTGTGGAGATGATCAGAACTGGTGTCCAATTAAAGCTCCTTTCCAATGGAGATACCTGCTATGTATATACGTATTCGCATATGGTCAATCCGATCACCGTTCCGTTTACTGGATGCGATGATCAATTGATCGAGGTACGATATGAAGCTGCGGATCAATGTTGGAATCAGAGCGAATGGGTTAAATATATCAACATCGTCGACGAAACGCCACCCACGGTCGTAGCCGATCATGGAGTGAATGTGACCCTTAGCGGAAAGACCAAATGGGTGACCGCTGAAACATTTGACGAAGGAAGCTGGGACAACTGTTCTGTAGAACTTGTTTTAACCCGACGCAGCGACTGGTTGGAATGCATCGATATTTGCAATGCCAACGAGCGGCAATATAATTCCTGGATTGATATTTTAGTGGATCTGGGGATTCGTAGAAGCCATGCACAGGGTGCCATAAATGGGGACTTCCAGGATCCGGATGCGGTAAATTCTGCTATCGATATCGACCGGATCGCTCAATTCCTCAATGAGGGAGAAGTGGAAGAGTATTTCTTCAAGCAACTGGTATGGTTGTGGGAAGATGACCACAATTGTGGGCCGAAAGTAGTCCATGCCTGGATTTTTGCTCTGGCATCAGCGCTCGCTGACCAGTGCGGAGCTCCGGATGAGCATGGGAATACTTTAAAAGCCAATCAGCTTGAATTCATCTTTGACAATCTCTTTGCTGCTGGTGGTTATGGAAATGAATTAGCCCTGATGGGTGGAGGATGGGCCCAAATGGCTCCGTTTAAATGCGAAGATGCCTGTGAGCGGGTTCTGGTTGAACTCCTTGTGATGGATTACTGCTGTAATTGGGGTATTGGAGGGGGTGATGCACTCGTGGAAGACCGGGGCAGTACCCGTATTCAAAAACCACTTGCTGGCCTTGATATCGATTGCCAGGCTTACAATAGTTTCTATAAGGAAATTGTTGATGCCGCAGCAGCACTGGGTGAGCAGGGTAGCCTTGCAGATACCGCAGGGTTGTTTGAAGCTCTGGATGAAGCTTGGGGTGGCTATGTGATTACCTGGGTCAACAACCAGGGTCAGCCCACCGATCTGGAGGGTAACCTCCTGACTGATGCGGAATTGAGCTTTGATTTACGAAATATCCGTTGTGAGGAAAAATCACACGAAGAAAAGATCGCAGTGACCAATCACGACGGAATCACGGAATGGGTTTCCCGGATAACGAAAACGACCTTCCTGGATACCATTATCAGAACCGGACAGCACGGAATTGTATCCGCGAATTGCACAGCCAGGGTGGTGCAGGATATCTGGGTTGATCTTGATGATTGTGGTTTCGGTACCATTACCCGGCGATTTTATATTACGAGTGGCTGTGGGGATAACCCTCAACAACTTGAAGCGACCCAGGTCATTAATATCGGATCAACGTGTGACGTGCGGGTAAGCATGTTTGACCTGCCTGAAAATGTGGGATCATTCGGTGCGCCGATTTGTATTGCAGAATCTTTGATCAGCAATAGCAACAACGGATATCTGACGGCGGAGAATCTACCTGACGGGATTGGTGCAATGACATTGAAACCACACCTTCAGGGGAGCTGGTGCAGTGCGCTTGCGTTTGGTACCTTTGTCAAGGAATTTGATATCGAAGGATCTTCTGATCTGAAAAAATACCTGATCACCTGGTCGGCAAAAGACTGGTGTCGAGCTAATGGTGATTTTGAGTACGTTCAGGAAGTCATTGCGAGAATCGATCCCACGTGTGCCACTACTGATCCGGATACCGCTGCATCCAGCCTGGTTTCCGGAAGAATCCAGACGGCGCTTAATAGTCCTTTGGAGGGCGTAGAGGTTAAAGCGATATTGGGTAATGAGTCTCCGCTGACGCTGTCTACAACAGCTGAAGGAGAGTTTGAATTTGAAGTGAAGAACGGTAGTCAGATGAGCATAGTTCCGGGTAAGAACACAGGTTTCTCTGAAGGGATCACGACAGCCGATTTGATCGATATTCAGCGTCATATTTTGCAAAAATCCAGACTGGAAAATCATTACCAGAGGATGGCTGCTGATGTGAACGGGAATGGACTCATCGACGGATTGGATGTGATCGAATTGCGGAAAATCATTCTCAATCCTACTCGTCAGTTCGCCAACAGTACGAGTTGGAGATTCTTCGAATCGACCACCGGTAAGGAGGTATATGAGATAGGAGAAATAAGGGATGATCAGGAAGTGAATTTCATTGGTACCAAAATCGGAGATGTGAATATGTCTTCGGATCCGGCGACCAATAACCGAAGTGCTACCGGACGGTTGAAGTTGAACGTGGACGATCAACGATTCGTCGGGGGCGAAATTTACCACATTGACGTCCGGTCGGAGAATTTTGAAAGCATCAGTGGTCTGCAGTTTACCCTGCAGTATTCCAATGCGCATATTGAGGTTCAATCGATCCAACCAGGAGTCTTGAATGTGGTTGATGAGAATTATCTGCATTACAGACCAGGTACTCTGGAAGGAATACCGACCCATACCGGACTGGTTACCGCAAGCTGGAGCGAAGGAACCGACGTGACTGCTTCACCAGAGGATGTTCTGTTTACAATCGTGGTAAAAGCCCGAAACGAAACACATCTGCGGGATGTCATCAGCCTCAACCACCGGGTGACCAGATCGGAAGCCTATCAGGTATCAGGGGCGCTGTATGACGTAGCACTGGAATTTGGTTCTTCCAGATCGATGGAAGAAGGGTTTGCGCTGTATCAGAACAGACCTAACCCGTACAAAGGTGAAACGGTGATTGGGTTTAATCTGCCCGAGGCCACAACGGCTACGATGACCATATACAACGTTACCGGTAAATTGATTAAACGAATCGAAGGTGATTTCAATGCCGGGTACAATGAAGTCCGGCTTTCTTCCCTGGAATTGGGTACTACAGGCGTATTGTATTACCAACTCGATACGGATCGATATACGGCGACGAAAAAGATGATCGTGGTGGAATAAGAGTAAGGTATTAATGTTCAATAGTAACCAATGGTCTGTCCGGAAAGTTTGATTCAAACTTTTTGTGGCAGACCTTTTTTATTTCCTGCAGTGAGGGAGTAAGGTATTAAGGTTGGAAGAGGAGCTTTCGATTCCCGGGGATGTGGTTACGAGGGTTTTGAGGTTGTAAATAGGAGCTTTTGATTACCAGGGTTGTGGGTATGTGGGTTAATGAGATTAAAACCAGGAGTTTTCGATTACCAGGGACCTGGTTATGTGAGTTTTGAGGTTGCATGCAGGAGTTTTTGATTCCAAGAGGCTTGGTTATGAGGGTAATGAGGTTGCAAGCAGGAGGTTTCGATTCCCAGGGATGTGGTTATATGGATTTTGATTCCCGGGGGGTTATTGAACGATAATTTCATCGAGGAAAATAAAGACGCCTTGATTTGGAACAACCACCGGTAGAGCTTCTATCTTAAGGAAGGAGGCACCATTCGGAGGGAAAGTGAGGTAGAATATGCTATCCCTTGTCTTGGAGTCGTACTGGATCTCATCGTTGTAAATGTCTTCAAAGCCAATTTCTTCGTATGTACGGCCATCTTTCGAAAGTGAAACCCTGATTTTGTCAGGGAAATGAATTCCCGAGCCCTTGTCCTCGATGGCTGAAATTCCAACCCTTTCTACTTCAACTTCTTCTTCACTCAGGTGTAGGATGGCTTCAAATGGATTGTTGAGAACTCCAAGCCAATATCCATTGCCCCAATTGTTTCCACCAAATTTACCGTCAGTTAAGGTAACCGGACCATCTGCAGAATACCGGGGATATGGTTTTGATAATAATTCAACTTCTTTTCCCAACGCTGAATGTACGATAATGCGCCTGGATTCGGGTTCGACCAATGGATTCTCATTGTAAAAAGCACCAGCCCTTACGGTGGTGGATTCGGTTAATACAAATGGTTCTTTATATGGAATACCGTCAGACGGAGAAGGTACCTCCCCATTGGTGGTGTAATACAACTCGGACTCGAGCTCGGGTTGAAGAATTACTGCCAATCCAGGGGTGTCGGTAACGATTTCAGTTTGAATGATGGGTCGGTAAGCACTCATGGAGTAATGGATATCCTGGTGCTGATAAGACTCGAGCAGTCTGGGCAATTTCATTTTAAACCGTTCAAAATCTTTGGATTCTCGTGGTGACCACGCTGATTCAGCCAGGGCTGCCATTCGTGGAAAAGCCATATATTCCACATGGTCTGGATCGGGAATATACTCAGTCCACACGTTCGCTTGAATTCCCAGGACCTGAGTGCCGTATTTCGACTCCAAATCCGGGGGCAGGGGCTCATACTGATAGACCTGGGTGAGGGTTGACAAGCCACCAAACGCCTGGGGTTCGTGGATACTGGTGCTTTGGTAATGATCGAAATAATAGATATTTCCGGTTGATAAAATGGTCTGATGGCCTTTTCGAAGGGTCGTCTCCAACTCTTCCGGATGCCCCCAGTACATTACTGAGGCGGAAGGGTTTATTCTTCCGGTGAGCATATCGTGCCACCCGATCAGAATACGGCCACGTTCCCGCAGAAATCGTTCGAAATGGTTGATAAAATGACTTTGCAAACCCCCTGCCGTAAGATTGTGTTCTTCCATAAAAGCCTTATCCCGCACGCATTTTTCCCAAATCGAATGATCGACTTCGTCCCCTCCAATGTGAATGTAAGGGGAAGGGAACAATTCCAGTACTTCGGTTAGCACATCCTCCAAAAATCCATATGTAGCAGGTTGGCCCGGGCAAAACACGCCGATGTTGGGTAGTAAAAGCCCTTCTTCATCGATGCAACGCAATTGGGGATAACATTCCAAAACCGCTTCGGAATGACCGGGCATTTCAATTTCCGGAACGATCGTGATGCCTCTTTCCCGGGCAAATTTGACGACCTCCCTGATCTCATCCTGAGTGTAATACCCCCCATATTTTGGCCGGGGGTCCCCTTCTTCCCACAACTCAAATTCCTCCCAGGGCTGACGGCCCGGTTTGACCACCCGCCAGGCTCCCTTCTCGGTAAGTTCGGGATGTGATTTTATTTCGATTCTCCAACCCACTCCATCGACTAAATGCCAGTGGAACATATTGATTTTATGGTACGAAAGCATTTCGATGTATTTCTTGACGAAATCGACGGGCATAAAATGTCGCGCCACATCGAGGTGCATTCCCCGCCATTCAAAACGCGGATAATCCACGATCCGAAGGGTAGGAAGTTCGGAGTAGTCGACTTCATCGGGATTGGAAGGCAGGATTTGTCGTAAGGTTTGGACACCATTCCACAATCCGATTGGTTTTCGAGCGGTAATTATGATGCGTTGGGTTTGAATTTCCAACAAATATCCCTGTTCATGCATGGTTGTATCTGAGGAATAGATCAGGGAAATACCGCTTAAATTGAGAAGGGATGAATCGACCATTTCAATGTCATAATCGTCATTGAGGGACGCCAGCAATACCTCAGCAGGAGGAATCATCGAAGAATCCGAAATGTAAATAATAGAATGGTCATCCACCACAAAGGGGTATCCCGATAACGTATCCAGGTGTACCGGCTCAGGGATAATTTCCACCGATTGGATGACATGGTCTGTACGACACCCAAGGAACATCATCAGGAAAAGGAAGAATACACATTTTGGCAACCAGTATATTTGCTCCATTGATGCCCAGGTTTTTTCAGTTTCTTGAATCATATCATCGGGATGCTCGTGGTGTGAGGCTTCCATCATTGCAAGATTCACCACTAACAGACTTGTAGATACGGGTCAATTTCAATCAAAATAGGTATAAATATATCTAAATTGCTTCATTCTATCCAATAGATTTCTAAAGGTGAATAAAATGCAGGAGGATTGGGGATATGAGGAGAAATTATAAATGCCTGGGATATCAGGTGAAAATATAGATCATGGGGACGACTTTATCCCGCCAATCGTAATATGAATTCATGAAACAAAGTGCTCAATCTATCCCTGCTGCCAGGCTTCGAGGGCTTCCCATTCGCCATTGGCCGCAAGTAGTGCTTGTTTTGCCCAGGTTTCCGGGTTGTGCCGGAGGTACGCGGGACCAGCAGCTTCGAGAATTTGGGTCAGTGCTTCCAGCGAAGTTTCGGAAAGGTCTTTGTAGGTTTTAATCCCACTGTTGTATAGTATTTCGGCGGTTTTAGGCCCGATTCCCTCAATTCGGGTGAGGTCCTGAGGCTCTTGAATGGAGGATTTTTCTACATCTTTTTCAGTAGATGGTTCAGCGAGTTGCCGTTGATGAAGCTGTTCAATGTATTCCTCCAGTCGGTCAATGCGGCCTTCTTTTTCGAGGAGGATGTTATTTAATTCATCATAGGCCTGCTCCAGGTCTTGCCGTCGTGTTCTTTGATTTTCGGACAACAGATATCCCACAATAACACCAGCTCCAAAAAGAATCACGCTGAAGGGGGAGCCGAACATCCAAACCAGACCTGCAACAAAGTAAACCATAAACATATTCTCCTATTATGTGAGTATTGATCAATCTTTTGCGTTCGCCATCAATCACATAACGATCGCTTTTTAAATTTTGTTCTTTGCGCGATTACAAATGCGTGTTGATTTTTACGGAATCCGATATTTTACAAAACCGCGCGGGTTAAATGGCTTTAAGTTCAAAAGGAATGCTTAATTTAATGGACAACTGTTAATATTGGTTCCGACTATGAAAAATCCTATTAAGATATTATTCAACCCTTTAATTGTTTTCCTGATTGGCATGCTGGTTTCTCCTGTCCAGGGGCAGGAAATTTATGTTCGCTACAACCAACTGGGATACGCCCCTGAAGAGACTAAAGTTCTGCTTCTTTTGTCGCGGGAGGCCCTGGATGAGGAGGTGCAAATTTCGCATGAAAGCACCGATATCCTGTTTTCGACCCCGCCTGAGCAGATAAAATCCGGGTTGTGGGGTCAATTCCAATACCAATACACTGTGGATGTAAGCCATTTGCGGGATCCGGGGACTTACCGGGTGATGTATCAGAGACAACTCCTCGAAACCTTTGAAGTAAATCAAAACCCCTATGCGCCATACACGAGTGATTTGCTGGCTTTTATGCGCCAACAACGCTGCGGCTACAATCCGTATTTTGACGTGGTATGCCATCAGAAGGATGGGAAGCTATTCTACGGCCCTGTTCCGGATTCGACGTACTACGATTTTACTGGGGGATGGCACGATGCCGGAGACCAGTTGAAATATTTAATCACCAGTTCCAATGCGACGGCGAGGATGCTGTTAGCCTATCGGATATCGCCGGATTCGTTTGACGATCAGGTGGATGCATTGGGTCACCCCTATCCCAACGGTATTCCGGATGTATTGGATGAGGCTAAATGGGGGTTGGATTGGATATTGAAATTACATCCCAGGGAGGATTGGCTGATCCATCAAATCGCAGATGATCGGGATCACCACGGTTTCAAGATTCCGGATGAAGACAATGCCGAATACGGGTGGGGGCCCAATTCCTACCGACCGGCCTATTTTGCGAACGGGAAACCTCAGGGTCTGAACAAATGGCAGAGTGCTTCCACGGGGATCAGTAACCTGGCAGGACGTTGTGCCGCAGCTCTGGCTATGGGTGCCGGAATATTTAAAGAAATCAATCCCGCTTTTGCATTGCGTTGTCGCCAGGCTGCCATTGAACTTTATGCTATGGGGGAGGCAAAACCCGGTTTTCAACAGGGAAACTCGTACGGTGCTCCGTATCGGTACAACGAGGATTCATGGCACGATGATATGGAATGGGGTGCTGCTGAATTGTACCGGTTGACGGGGGAAGAAGAATATTTGCAAAAAGCAATGAAACACGCCCGGGTGGCAGAAACCGAAGGATGGATGATGATGGATACGATGGACCATTACCAAAAGTATCCGTTCATGAATATGGGGCACTATGCATTGTTTTCGGTGGCTCCTATGGGGATGAGGGATAGTCTGGTCGAATGGTATAAAATGAGTATTGAGAATGTATTGAGCCGGGCTGCGACCAATGCCTTTTACATGGGTGTCCCGTTTATCTGGTGTTCGAACAATCTACTGGTTAATTTTATAACGCAAATTGCGATCTACGAACGGATGACAGGGGATCACCAATATCACAAGGCTAAAGTATTGCACCGGGATTGGTTGTTCGGTCGAAATCCCTGGGGAACGTCGATGTTTACAGGAATTCCGGTGGATGGCGAAACTCCTGAAGACGTCCATCTGCCCTCGACACGCCTACAACAACGTACACCAGCCGGTGGTCTGATCGACGGACCGGTGTACCGCTCTATCTTCGATAGTTTATTGGGGCTTACTTTGTTTGATCCGGATGAATTTGAAGCATTTCAGAATGAGTTTGTAGCTTACCACGACGATATCGGAGATTATTCGACAAACGAGCCCACCATGGATGGTACCGCTGATTCCATTCTGATGTGGGTGTTGTTGCAGGATAAATAAATTTTACTCCTCATGAACTAGATTTTGCTTTCTGATACATCTTAATACAGAGTTTCTGTAACCCGTCTGTTGATGGAAATTAAGTATAAATATGAAGAGCTGGTAATGTGCTCATCGGGCAATTTCAAACCTAA
>CALGAA010000207.1 GCA_937952445.1 uncultured Bacteroidota bacterium
AATGAAAGCAGCACACATTCATTCTAAGCTCTAAGTTCTTCCCACTTCGCAACAGAACAAAGCACCTCACCCCTGTTCCTCCCACTCGGGCCAAAAAAGCGGCACACATCCATTCTAAGCTCTAAGTTCTTCCCACTTCGCAACAGAACAAAGCACTTCACCCCTGTTCCTCCCACTCGGGCCAAAAAAGCGGAACACATTCATTCTAAGCTCCAAGTTCTTCCCACTTCGCAACAGTACAAAGCACTTCGTCTCTACTTCTCAACCCCGCAATGAAAGCAGCACACATTCATTCTAAGCTCTAAGTTCTTCCCACTTCGCAACAGTACAAAGCACTTCACCCCTGCTTCCCCCAATCGGGCCAAAAAAACGGCACACGTTCCTTCTAAGCCCTAATCTAACTCCCTGATTTGGCCGCAATCATTCCTTCCACCTCGTCGATGAATTCTTTAGCGGTATTTTTATAGCCGGTTCGCCCCAGAGGATTGATGTCCATCTGCCCCGTTTCAGCATTTTCCTGAAGGTAAAAGACCCAAACGGTAGGGTATCCGCTTACCCGGAATGCGCGTTGCAGACTGCTGTTCTGTGCCTGAATTTCCTGTGGAAGCTTGGTGCGACGTGGAAAATCCAGTTCCAGTAAAACAACGTTATCCTCTGCCCATTTTTTAAATTCAGGCTTGGAAAAAACATTGGCCGTCAATCGCTTACACCAGCCGCACCAGTCGCTTCCGGTAAAATTGGCCATGATGGGTTTCCCGGACTCCTTGGACACAGCCTGAGCTTTCTCAATGCTGACCATCCAGCCCTCGTTGTGCGCTTTGTAGTCCTCCAAACTCTGTGCAGACAACCCAATTCCGCCGATTAGGACAATCAGGAATGTGGATAGAATGGTTTTCATTGAATTCATAATTTCGATTTTTTTTCATTCAAATTCAACTGCAAATTAATGTGTATTGTTCACTTTTTCAAATAAGAATTTTTAAACCTATCCAAATCTCTGTAAACAAAACATCAATTAAATACCTCTTTTCACCCCCACAAGAATTGTACCAGCACATCAGATAATCGATGACAGGAAGTTGGCACGGGAATTGAATCAACCCCAGTAAAAAATATTGTGGTACTCAAAATAACCTGTTCCGATACCAAAGGATTGATTTATAAGGTCACGAAATGCCTGTACGAAGCGGATCTCAATATCATCCGCAACGATGAATACGTCGATGGTGATACCCAACAATTCTTTATGAGAACGGAATTCGAAGCCATCGGTGATATTGAACCTATTCAGAAGACTTTAGCCGCCAGACTTCCCGAAGATGCCGTCATTACATTCTCACCCGACCAGGAACGGAAAATCATCCTGATGGCGAGTAAGGAACCGCATTGCCTGGACGATATCATCAACCGTTGCATAAACGGAGAACTGAACGCGAAAATTCACTGCATTATTTCCAATCATGACATCCTGCGTCCCAATGCTGAACGATACGGCATCCCGTACCATTTTATCGATCACAATGGAAAAACCAGAGCAGAACACGAGGCTGAAATCCACCAGGTCATTGCCCGATACGATACAGAATACATTATCCTGGCCAAATATATGCGGATTCTTAGCCCGGATTTTGTAAGTCGATACCCCCAGCGGTTGATCAACATACATCATTCCTTCCTACCCGCTTTTAAAGGCGCCCGCCCTTATTACCAGGCTTTTCGACGTGGTGTAAAGGTAATCGGAGCCACTGCGCATTTTGTAAACAAAGACCTCGACGAAGGCCCCATCATTGAGCAGGACACCATTAGGGTACACCATGGGTATAGCCCCAGGGAAATGGCAAAGGCAGGTAAGGACGTTGAAAAAATTGTTCTTGCCCGTGCTCTCGATCTTGTTTTTCGGGACCGGGTTTTCATCCATGGGAACAAAACGGTCGTATTTTGAGTGCTTTATCGATGAGTTCTCCTTTTTGAACTTTCAATTTTAGCTTTCCTGCAAACGGGAGGAGACGGATTGACCGATAGCTTTTAGTGTCCGAAACACCTCGTCGATATCGGATGTGGTAGTTCGGTGAGAACACACGGAAAGTCGAATGACCACGTCCCCTTTTAATTTACTGGTCATGATAAAAGCCTTCCCGGAAGCCTGGATTTCATCGCATATGGATTGGTTTAAAATATCCAGGTAAGGGCTTTGTCCGTCCGGAGCGCTACCCTCGTTTTCCTTCCTGGACGCCGGATTGTACCGAAAGCAATACATGAGCAAATTGGGTTGGTGCAAAGCTTCAAAATCGGGGTCTTCCCGGACCAATTTATCCAGGTGTTCAACGCAGCGAACCGATTTACGTAACAACTTTTGATAACCTTCCACCCCGTAAAATTTCAAAGCCATCCACACTTTTAACGCCCGAAATCGTCGTGACATTTCCGGGCCATAATCCAGGTGATACATCCCGGTGTGTTTGGAAGGTAAAATACCGTGCAAATAAGGAGCCTGCAGGGAAAACGTCCGGCGCATTTTCTCAGCATCCCGGACCAGTACGCAACCGCAATCGTAGGGTATAAACAACCATTTGTGGGGATCCAAAGACACCGAATCCGCCAATTCCAGGCCTTTGTATTGGTCTGCTTTCTCGGGCAATATACGGCCCACAGCACCGCAGGCGCCATCGGCATGAAACCACAGGTTGTACTTCCTGCAGATTCCGGCAATATCCTCGAGCGGATCGATCACTCCGACATTGATCGATCCCACCTGGGCGACCACGCAAAGTGGAAAATCCCCCTTTTCCATGTCTTCCATGATCGCAGCTTCCAGACTTGCCGGGTCCATTGAGTAATCTCCCCGGCTTTGAACCAGACGGATACAATCCCGTCCCAGATTGAGCAAATCAACAACCCGGACGATGGATACGTGACCTTCGTGATCGGACATATACACTTTGAATTTTCCGGAAAAATCACGGTTTTGCAACCCGCTCGTGGTCGTATCATACGGCGCCTGGTTCCTCAATGCGGTTTCGAGTGCGGTAAAATTGGCCATGGTTCCACCTGAAGTAAACAACCCTCCACAATTTTCCGGGTAACCAATCATTTCGGCAATCCAGGCAATCGTTCTCGACTCTACCATCGTGGTGGAAGGCCCACCTTTCCATCCTCCTGAATTCATATTGACCGCGGAAGCCAACGCATCAGCAAGCGCTCCAATCATCACCCCGGATCCATTCACAAATCCAAAGTACCGGGGCGAACCCTGGATAGCTGCATATTCCAATACTTTGTCCCTCCATTCATCCAGAATTTGATCAGCATCCTGACCCCGGGAGGGTAAATCTTCCCGAAAAACTTCTTCAAGTTCCGGGGAAGTCACCGTGGGAAACACCGGCCGGTCCCCGATCGTGTCATAATATTCAGCCATCATATCGACGACCCGATAACCCAGTTTTCTGAATTCTTCCGATGAAAG
>CALGAA010000208.1 GCA_937952445.1 uncultured Bacteroidota bacterium
AGTAGACCGGATATAAACATATTTATAGTACATTGGTTGTTCATATACCCATAGGGTTTGGGACGGTCCTGACCGTATTCCCAATCCCGTTGCATTTTTTATTAAACACATCTTTTTTCACTTAAACTAAATTCTAAACTATGGCATCTTTAAGATTGGGGGATACTGCACCCGACTTCACAGCCCAAACAACACAGGGCGAAATCAATTTTCATGAATGGCTGGGGGATTCCTGGGGCATTCTTTTTTCACACCCTTCAGATTTTACACCAGTTTGTACGACAGAGCTCGGTGCAATGTCGAGAATTAAGGATGAATTTGATAAGCGAAACACCAAGATTCTGGCCGTGAGTGTGGATCCGGTCGATTCACATCACGATTGGATCAAGGACATCAATGAAACACAGAATACCGTCGTCGAGTACCCGATCATCGCCGATGAAAATCGTAAAGTGGCCGAATTGTACGACATGATCCACCCGAACGCCGATAGCCAACACACGGTCCGCTCTGTGTTTGTGATCAGTCCGGATAAAAAAATCAAATTGACATTGACGTATCCTCCTTCCACAGGACGAAATTTTGATGAAATATTGCGCGTTGTGGACAGCCTCCAGTTGACAGAGTATGAGCAAGTAGCTACACCGGCCAACTGGGTGCACGGGGAAGAAGTTGTGATCGGAGGTTCTGTTTCTGACGAGGAGGCAGCGAAAAGATTTCCAGGATACAGAACAGTTAAGCCTTACCTTCGATTGACGAAACTGGACAAGTCCAATTAGGAAAATAAAGTGTGCTTTTCATAAGCCTGAGAAGTGCTAATCATTGCATAACCGAACTGTACTCTGGTACTTCTTAAAGACCTATGGTTTGGTGAGAAAGCCTTTTCAGACCATCGGATCGGTAAAAGCCTTGAACGTCCTACCCGGGTAGAAAGCGATTTAGGATTGAAATCCGGGGGGGATGACGTAAATTTTTAGATCCGAGTCCCATGTACAGGAGCACTTTGTACGATAATATAAATACAGTTATCCATGGAGGCATGCGATAACTGTATTTTTTTGCCTTAATGCCTATTCTACTCAATACGGAATAATGGATGCCTTAATGAAATAAAAATCCTTCACCTTTATTATTTTGTGGCGGAATGGATGTTTTAAAAAAAATAGATCATAACTGATGGCTTGGGTATATTTGATTTTGGCGGGTCTTTTTGAAGTGGGTTTTACCACCAGTCTGGTACTGGCCGAGAATGCCAGCGGCAAAGGTAAGTTGGGTTGGTACGGTGCTTTCGTCGTGTCCCTCAGCCTGAGTATGTATTTTTTGATCATCGCCGCCAGACAAATACCCATGGGAACGGCTTACGCCGTGTTTACCGGGATTGGGGCAGTGGGGACCGCTGTTATTGGGATTTTGATCTTTCAGGAACAAGCCAGCTTTTGGCGGATTTTTTTCCTTTTTACCCTGATTGCGTCGATTATCGGCCTCAATCTTGTAACCCATACGGAAGCATCATAATTCTGGTCAAAATTATTGATCAAACGAGGAAGAATGGGGCCTCTGAAAGGGCTTTATTACTACAATAATCGTATCTTGCAGTAGTATTATACGCGATTAGAAATCGGAAGATGAAACGCTGCATTTTTTCGGGATTTTTCATATTTATCATGCTCTTCCAATCCATGGACCGATATGGTATGATCGCGTATTATGAACTCAACAAAGCGTATATCACGGAGATGTTTTGCATCAACAAATCTCGTCCGGAGCTCAATTGCGATGGGAAATGTTTTTTGATGCAAAAATTGCAGGAAAAAAATCAAACCGACGAAAAGATACCACTGAGTTCGCATGTTCTAAAAGAAATTTCACTTTTTCCCATCTTAAAAATGTGGACAAATGGACTTGAATCTACGGAATCACGATCCAATCCCACCCACTACGAGACCTTGATTATCCGGCTCGTAGAATCTAAATTATTGCGCCCACCCCAATTATCCTGATCCCTTTTCAGGTTGGCTTCTTCATTGAAATAATCGATTCCAACTTCTGTTGGTTTTCGCTCTCGGATCATGTATTTCCCCGCGGAATACTGATTCAAACCTACAATTCTTTGGGCTGGTCCTGACGAGGAAGTTTTGATAGCACACAGTTCCCTGGTGCGCGTGAATTAAATACCACGATTTCAAAACATAATCGAGATATGAAATCTTCCGGATTTAAACCAAAACATCAAATTCCATCGATCTTTGGGTCGATTACTATATCTGATTCCCACCTCTATCTGTCGGAATCCTTTCTACAAAAAAAATGGGCGCGGTTGCCCTTCTTCACCTGGCCTACTATTGGGTGGATGAACCTCCATCCCAACCCGGGAGACTGTGTCCTGGTGCGAAAAATCGTAAGTTCGTATAGGTTCTTAGGAGTAGCCGTGATTATAGCTTGTCTGTTTTGTGGAACCACCGTTATCAATGCACAATGTCATTTTCAGGGCACCGTCATCGATCAGCAAACGGGGGAACCGCTTCCCGGAGTGGTTATATCCTTACACGATCAACCCTTCATGAGTACGGGCCTGAGTGGTGAATTCCAGTTTGACCGCCCCTGCGCCGATACAGTTTATCGGTTTTCCATCATCGGGTACGAGGATAAAATTGTCCGTAATCCGGTGTCGGGTCAAACTGTAGGAATGAGTCCTGCTACTACTTTTCTGGATCTCCTCATTGTCAGTGCTAATCGGTACGAACAAAGTCGTTCATCAGCCC
>CALGAA010000209.1 GCA_937952445.1 uncultured Bacteroidota bacterium
GCTATCGGTATCATCGGATTATTTGTGGTGAATTTTATTAATCTTCCATACGTGATTTAATAACGGGCATGGGAGAAATTGTCTGGAAAAAAGCTGTTCTGAGATATTCCATTCAGGCCTTATGTTCATCCATGAAGAATAGTCAACGGAATAATTGGGGGATCCATCCATTTTATTGTAATTTTATACGGTTATCGCTAATCATTACAAAATGAACATGAAATATCATTCCCTCTTTCTGTATATTTTACTGTTATTTGGTTGTGGCTCGGTTGAGCAAGAGAGAACAGGGGTTGTTTTCCCCGAAATCGAAGGTCCCATTCAGATCACGTCCGGGGATAAGGAGCATCTGTTTGCCAGTTATTACGGAATCAATTCGTGGAGCGCTGATCAAAAATACGTGACGGTCCTGCAGACCGAAGTGCGCAATCATATCCCTTCCGAAGAGGAACCAGCGACGCTGGGGTTGGTGGACATGGAAAGTCACGACTTTATCCCACTCACTCAAACCAGGGCATGGAATTTCCAACAGGGGTGTATGGCTCACTGGCTTGGATTTTCGCCGGATTCCTTAATTATATACAATGATTTGCGAGACGGGAAATCAGTATCCATCATTCTGAACGTTCATACCCGGGATGAAATACGGGTAATCCCTCATCCGGTCAGCGCCGTTTCTCCCGATGGAACCAAAGCGGTGAGCATTAATTTTTCACGAATTCGAATGACCCGTCCCGATTATGGATATGGGGGGGATGGTCAGGATGCACGTACTGATGTGCAATTCCCGGAGGATGACGGCTTGTTTTTAATCGACCTCGAAACGGGAGAGGCAGAACTACTGGTGTCGATTGCGGACGTGAAAGACCTCGTCCCAGCTTTGGGGGAAGATGGAAGAGAATATTTCAACCACACCTTGTTTAGTCGGGACGGGTCGAAAATATTCTGGTTGGCCCGGGCCATTCCTCAAAGGAATACAACAGCTTTGACCGTAAATACGGATGGGACCAATTTGCAAAGATGTTTCCCGGACGATTGGGATGGATCACATTTTGATTGGTTGAACGGAGAAGAACTGATGGTGACGGCCAAATATGATGCCAAACAATATGCCCACGTTTTGTTTACCGTAGGGGAAGACAATTACCGAAGGCTCGGCAACGGACTGCTGGATTATGATGGACACGGAGCGTTCTCACCGGACGGAAAATGGATGATTACAGATACCTATCCTTCGTCAGGTGCCCGTGAACAAAAAATCTATCTCATGGATATGGAAACGGAAGCTGTGTTGTCTTTGGGGAGGTACCATCATTCAGATGACTATCAGGGTGGAGCCCGGTGTGACATCCATTGTCGCTGGAGTCCAAATGGGGATTTGATTGGTTTCAATTCTACCCATGATGGGAGCCGACAGGTGTATGTTCTAAAGCTTAAGTAAATGCATATATCATTAGTAACTGAGCAATTTTCTATCCAATCGACGAAAATAGCTCAAAATGCCAATTATTTTTGAAGGATGAAATCACATTATTCCATGGTCTGATTTATCCCGTTTTTTGGTCGTAGGTAAAGCATAATAAACTAGCCTACTTTTATTTCAAGCATCTTTTCCTTAAATTCAACGTACATTAACCAACATCATGAAACGAAGGGATTTTATCAGGGAAAGCACAGTGGGGGCTGTGGGTTTGGGATATTCGCATTCATTGTGGAATAAAAGCCAATACGTTGCTGAAGCTGGTGATACGGCTCAGGTCACGCAGGAAGGAAATCGTGTTGACATTTATTCCAAAGTAGTCACCAGGCCGATCAGGGTGATCCTTGCCGCCGATACCCATCTTTGGTTGAATGATGAACGTGGTGATCCGTATCGCGAATTTAGCGATCGTATGGCCGGAGCCTACAATCAGACTATACATTTTCAGACGGGTGAAAAGACGGATCCGACAGAATCATTCGAAAGAACGATACAGCTCGCGGTAGAGGCCAATGTTGATCTGCTGGCACTTCCGGGGGATACATTTAGCTGGCCCTCTGAAGCAGCTATTGAATGGGCTTATGATAAGCTTAGCGAGGCCGGAATTCCTTTCGTATATGTTGCCGGTAATCACGATTGGCACTATGAAGGTATGAGAGGAAGCCTTGATGAATTACGGAATACCTGGATCCAGAAACGATTGTTACCTATGTACCAGGGAAATGATCCTTTGATGGCTGCTTATGACATTCAGGGGATCCGCTTCCTGGCAATGGATAATTCCACATATGAGATTTCTGATCGTCAACTGGCTTTTTTTAAGGACCATGTGAAGAGCGGAGCCCCGTTGATTTTGCTGGTTCATATACCCTTGTATATGCCGGGAAAGCCAGTTTCATTTGGATGCGGTCATCCGGAATGGAATGCGGACACAGATCGTAATTATGAAATTGAGCGACGACCCAGATGGCCTGTTTCTGGTCATACTGCCACCACCATGGCGTTCTATCGTGAAGTCTTTACAGCACCCAATTTAATGGGGGTTTTTTCCGGTCATATTCACCGACCCGTTTCCGGAATTGTGAACGGCAAATTCCAATTTGTGGCTGATGATAATGCCAGTGGTGCATATTTGGATATTCATTTCCATCCACTCTCTCAAAATAATGCGTTTTATTAACCTCCCTAATGGAAATGCCACTGCTGCACTAGGTAAGATGTAGGACGATTCTTTAACCTCCCATTTCTCCATTTTTTTTTGAATGCGGTCTTCCATTTTTAGGTATTTCACCCCCTGTAAATCCGTAGCTCGCTGGAGATAGTCTTTATTTGAAATCAGAATTCTCATCATTTTTAGACATTCTGTTGTCATTTTCTGAGGAATAAGTAATTTAGGAGTCCAATGATTAGATAACAAGATCACTAATCAATGCGACTAAAATTCTTTAAAATGTTGTTCGGCCTCTTTATGGTCGGATATGTCCAGCTTCAATGTTCCATATTGAGCTCAGCAAATGCAGAGGTGGTGAAGTGGACACCGACAAATGCCCAGCAAGATACCGTTCCTGATTGTAGAATGTTGGTGGCCCCCATTGCAGGAGCAAACTGAAAGTCTGGTGGTATATACGTATTCTCTCTCCTTTGTGGAGTGGGTTAATATCTAATATCTTAGAATAGATTTCCATCTGGTACCATGCCGCACATTCCAAATAAAATTCCCAACTTGGAAGCTGTTCCAATGCATGGTTTCAATCCTGCAAAAAAAACCCATTTAAATGATACGAAAACTACTTCCTTTTTTAATTTTACTTCCCTTCATACTTGGTTGTCATTCGGAAAAGATTCCATTTGAACCGGCAACAGATGACACCATTGTTTTCGTCGGCAACACGTTTTCCGAAGGATTCCAGCGGTACAATTACTTCGAAACCCTGCTCTATAACAGTTTTCCGGATAAGGATTTGAAGGTCAGAAATATTAGCTGGAGCGCTGATGAGGTAAATCTGATGCCCCGGCCACTAAATTTCCCATCCCTGGAAGAGCACCTGACTAATCTTAAGGCTGATGTGATTTTTCTTTCATTTGGCCTCAATGAATCCTACCTGGGTCAAGGAGGAGTCGAAAATTTTAAAATCAACCTGGAGGAATTTATTTCCCATCTAAAAACACAGAAATTTAATAGAGAATCGACACCCCGTTTGATTCTTCTTTCTCCCATTGCCTATGAACAATTGCATGAAGATTTGCCTGAAGCAGACACGATCAACTCCAACCTGGAGTTGTACACAACCGCGATGCGTGATGTGGCCCAAAAAGAAGAGGTGGATTTTATAGATCTTTACCATCCGGTCAGGAAAATGATGGATCAGGCTACTGAACCGATTACAACCAACGGAATCCACCTCAATGATCGTGGTCGGATCCTGGTGGCCGAACATTTAGCTCATACGCTTAACCTGTCCACCGATGTTTGGCAGAACACGCCGAAGATGAATGGCCTTCGAAAGGTGATCAACGAAAAAAACAAACATTTCTTCTATACTTATCGACCCGCTAATAGCGAATACATCATTGGTCGACGTAAAGACTGGCCGGGTGGTCAATCCCTGCACCAGGAATTGGAGAGAACAGGGCAAATATTAAGCCGGCTGGATTCCCTCATTTGGGAATATAGTGAATCTGCACCATCCACGACAGCACAGAAATTGGACGATATCATTCTGATGGGCGAGGGGCGACCGGAGACACTGGCAGACAGGTCAGAATATCTGCCCGACAAAGATCAATTTATCCTGAAAGAAGGATATAAGATCGAATTGTTTGCTTCGGAACAGGATTTTCCCATTGGGAATCCAGTAACCATGACTTTCGATTCGCGGGGAAGATTATGGCTGTCCACCATGCCTTCCTATCCCAATTATTATCCCGGTGATCCTCCCAATGATCAAATTATAATCCTGGAAGACATCGATCAGGACGGGCAGGCGGACAAGCATACTGTATTTGCTGACAGTTTATACCTCCCGTTGGGGTTTGAACTGGATGGGAAAGGAGTCTATTTAACCCAGGCTCCGGATTTGGTATACCTCCTGGATACCACCGGTGATGATGTTGCGGATACAAAAGAGTATGTTTTACATGGTTTCGGTACAGAAGATGCTCATCATTCTTTGAGTGCATATACCTGGGGTCCTGACGGGGCTTTGTATATGCATATGGGCACCTTTTTGCATTCCCAGGTAGAGACTCCATATGGTCCTCGTCGGGGCGCGTATGGTACTACCTGGCGATACGATCCTGTCCGGAAAAAACTCGACAACTATATTTCCTATCCTTATGCCAACCCCTGGGGCAATGTATTCAACCAGTACGGAGACCATTTGATCGCCGATGCATCCACTGGCCGATGTCATTTTGGAACACCGTTGAGTACTCATATCGATTACCCGATCAAACACACGAGTCAGCATGGGTTTTTGACCGCTTCTTTTGCTCCCAAAACCTGTGGGATGGAGATTATTTCCAGCTCCAATTTTCCCGATGATGTCCAGGGCGACATCCTGTTGAACACCTTTGTCGGGTTTCAGGGGATTCGTCAACATAGGTTAATTCCGGATAGCAGCCAATACCTGGGGGAAGAAGTGGAACCATTACTCCAATCCAAAGACCCCAATTTTCGTCCCGTCGATCTAAAATTTGGTCCGGATGGGGCCTTATATGTTTTAGATTGGTTCAATCCTATCGTGCAGCATGGAGAACAGGGATTCAGAGAAGAGTTAAGGGATCATACGCATGGGCGAGTATGGAGGATAACATATACCGGTAATCCGACAGTAAACGTGAATGATTACTCAAAACGTACCGTCGATGAATTGTTGCTGGACCTTGAAACGTCTACTGATCGGGAAAAATACAGGATTCGCAGACAATTGGGGACTTACCCGGCCGATGTTTTGTTCTCTGCTGTAACTGAATGGCTTGGCAAAATGGAAGAGGACAATCCTCAAACAAGCCTCTACCATTTGGAGGCTTTATGGCTACACCAAAGAAAGAATCACTACAATGAGTCGTTGTTGAAAGATGTCCTCAGTGCAAAAAATGAACAAATCAGAGCGGCAGGAGTAAAGGTCCTCTTTCAGTGGAAAGAATATTGCGAAAATTACCAGACCCTACTGCTCCGATTGACGGATGATCCGTCCTACAAGGTGCGGTTGGAAACGGCCGTTGCCCTGAGCCACGAGAAGAACGATTTTGGCATTACGGGTTTATTACAGATCCTCCAAAAGCCCCGGGACGAGCATATCGAATATGTATTACGGGAAGCGTTTATGAACCTTCAACCTGCCTGGATGGCGATGATGGTTCAGGACCCTGAATTTTTGATGGACGACCTGACGAGTGCTTTTTACCTATTCGACCTGTTGGAAGATCCGGAGTTGTTATCCTTACCCGGATTTATATCGGACGATCCGGATTGGGAAAAACTTACATGGCTTAAGCCCTCGGATGAGCAGTATGCGAAATTGCTGAGTTCCAGAGCATTTCAGCGTTATCAGAATCGTTCATTGACGGATGGAAGAAACAGTCCGGTTGTTACAGATGATCCATCGGCTGGGATCCAAATAACGCTTAAAGCAGTGCCGGGTAAAATGATTTATGACCAGGATACGCTGTGGGTTCGGGCGGGCGAAAGGGTGGTTATCCGTTTTGAAAATGACGACAACATGGCGCATAATGTGGTTGTGATTAATCCGGGTACATTGGAAGAAATCGGAAGGATGGCGGATCAATTGGCCGCCGGAGGAGAGGGATATGACCGGCAATTTATTCCCGAATCCGATAATGTTTTGTATTACACTCCCTTAGTTAATGCAGGGGAAAACTATGAACTTGAATTTACTGCCCCGTCGCAGGCAGGAGCATATCCTTTTGTCTGTACATTCCCCGGACATTGGACGATGATGCAGGGAGTTTTGATCGTCAATTAATAACGGACATCGTAAATGTTTTTTTCTTAATCGGATAGGGCCCAATTCCTTATTTTAATTAGCACATAAATTCGAACTTTGAACCATCTAATGAAAATTTTATTTATTCTGACCTTTTTCCTGCTCATGTCATCTGTGAAATCCCAGGAGATGATGAGTTTATACCCGAACCATATTCCCAATTCATTACCTACACCCAATCGAGAATATAGTACATCAAATGATCTGGTGGATTCTTTGACTTTCCGGGTATCGGTTCCAACCCTTCAGGTTTTTCATCCCCCTTCGAACCAACAGGGCCGGGCGGCTGTGATAATTTGTCCGGGGGGTGGTTATGGTGTCTTGTTGACAAAGCGGGAGGGCTCTGATGTCGCACGTCGGTTTGCACAATTGGGAATCACGGGCATTGTATTGAAATACCGCCTGCCGGATTCGATGCATTTGATTAATCCGGAATTCGGACCTTTACAAGATGTACAGATGGCACTCCATACGGTGAGACATAACGCAGACAAATGGGGTATAGATCCACGTAAAATAGGGGTGATGGGATTTTCAGCTGGAGGTCATCTGGCAGCAACTTCAGGGGTGCATCATCGGACTTTTTGGGTCGACAGTAGCCATACCGCAAACGTTCGGCCGGACTTTTTGATTCTGGTCAATCCGGTGATTAGTTTTCGGGATGAATTTGGGCATTCCGGATCCCGAAAAAACCTATTAGGGAACCAGGCAACGGCGGAACAAATTGAATTTTTTTCCAATGAACGCCAGGTTGACGCATCGACGCCTCCCACCTTTCTGGTACACAACAATACCGATTCAGTCGTGATCGTCGAAAACAG
>CALGAA010000210.1 GCA_937952445.1 uncultured Bacteroidota bacterium
GGGATACCGCGACCATGACATCCAGCCCGATTGGAACTTTTACGATCCCTGTCCAACGTCCATCCTGTGACCGGACGGATACGGTGATAAATTCTTCCTCAAATGGAGTTGAATTCTGGTATTGTATAATCCCCGACCTGAGTTCATTTTGAGTCCATTTTTGGCCCGGTCGTAAGGGCATTCCGTTTTTCATTAACTGACCGTGGTGGGTAGAATCCACCCATTCGTAAATCAGACCCGGGAAATTCCCGATTTGGATGTGCTGGTCGGTGATCGGATTTCGCCCACCCGGAGCAACCCATAAGGTATCGATTTCTACCGGCAACTTTTCCCGTGTAATGGCCCCGCACAGTTCCAATACCCATGATTCGAACAATCCTCCGGCCCCGATCGTGCTATCCTGCCAGCGGAGATTCCATACTCCCTCGCTCGATATGCCTTTAAAAACAGAAAGGGGCTCCAGAGGCTTGACCCGGGTTCCTGCGGGCAACCTGCAATCGGTAGTGGATACGCTTTCGTCGTCAAAGCTAATGTTTATATTCAAGCTGCGGATGCCGCATTCACCGTAATATAAAGTTGTCTGGTGGGTATCTTTTTGCAGAATGAGCTTGAGTTGATTGACCGATTCGTGAAAACCCATAAAGTTTAGGACGTTAACATCTGAAACCTCAAATTTCTCACCAACCTCAATCGTTGATACGATTTCTCCTGGTGCACTGCCGCCCAGCCCTTTTGGTAGATCATCACCGGGATATGTCTTACAGTCCTGAATTTTAGTCTGAAACGCTCCCACAGGAACATCGGTGGTTGTCTGGCATTGGTTCTGAGGCAGAACCCGCCAAAAATATACCTGTCCCTCTTCCAAAACCATACTGGATGGGAACGAATCGGCAGTAATGTGGGGTTCGGACAACACGACAAAATCCGGATGGAAACTGGCGGAAGTACTTACTTCCAGGTTGTAATAATCCGCATTGGGCGAAGGTGTCCATTCAAAATGTGGTATCACTTCTACATTTTGAACCTCATCGGTGGGATACTCCAGTCGGAGTGCAGAATGGTTATTGTTGACCACGACCAGCGAAATATCCCTGGAGATGGTATCCGTCGTTTCGCTGATGGCGTGCAATTTGAAATGCAGGGTATCCGAGTCGAAAGTTTCTGGTACGGCAAAAGTAAGTTGTACGGTTTCATTTACGGTCGAAACGGTGTCACTTAAGCGAATTTCGATTTCAGGAAATGGATTTTCGACATGATAGACCAACGCCTCATCGAAACCCAAAACGGGGAAGGGAGAGATGGAAACATTGGCTACATCGGGTAAACATATAATCTGCTTTCCCGGACTGATTTGTAAACCAAAAGTAGGTTGATCGGGCAGTCTGATTGGGATATTCTCATCTGAAATATCGAAAAAAATATGGTCGTATCCCTGGATCATGAACCGCACGCTGTCGGAGGTGATGTTGGGGATCTGGACGTCTTCCTCCCCGTCGTTTTCCGTTTTTTCCACGAGGGTAACGGGGAAGGTTTTTCCTCCATCCGTCGACATTTTGATCGTGACGTACGGGGCGTTGACCAGTCCGGTATGAGTACCGCCCACGTTCCATTGGATTTTGGTTAAAGATCCCGCAAAAAGCTGGTGCGAGGTGTCGTTGGGAAAATCGATGAAAAAGGGCCCTGCTGTTGTCGTACTTTTAAACCGGACCACTTCCTGGGCCAATCCTCCAGCCACTGGGTTGTTGTCCCGCACGGTGAGTCCGAATGTAAAATCCCGGTTGTAGGTTGGCAGAACTTCTTCGCGATTCATTTCCCCTGTCACCAATGTAGAGAGCTGTGGGAAATATCGTATAGCCGTGGTATCGGGAGCAAATGACCGGAAGGACGGACCCGACTGGATCGGTTCACCCAATGGGGCGATAGGGCCGGTATCCAATTGATCCCAGGCGTAAGTTAATCGATCCCCATCTTCATCCACGGCCAGGGCATCGAGGATGAAAGGGGTGCTGATCGGAATGTACAAATCCGCATTTTCCGGAATATTAACCGATACGATTTCCGGTGCCGTATTGGTAATCTCTTCAGTGGTGACGCAGGTGCTGCCGGGACCGATTTCCATGTACCGGGTCATTTGTTGGATGGATCCGGTATGAAAATAAAAAGGTCCCGGTATATATTGAATATTTTGATTGCCACAGGAGCTGATGTAACTCATAATCGAGGAGCCACTTCCGGGTTCGTAAGCCGTTCCGGTGGCTCGTTGGGTATTGTTGATGCCGGGACAATTGGACCAGGTATGGCTGGCGCCGAGCTGATGGCCGAGTTCGTGTGTTAAGACCCGGACGTAACCCTCGAGGTTGTTCGTCAGATCGCAGGACAATGCTTTTCCTTTGTCAAATTCACAAATCGTTCCGACGCCGGCCGATACTCCGGCTGTTCCGGGTCCGCAATTGGTCGCGAGGAGATGCCCCAGATCGTAATTGGTACGACCAATATTCCGGACCAATTGTTCGTCCAGGGTATTGAGCATCAGATTGTTGTTTCCTTCGACATACGGGTCATCGTCTTTATTGTGAAAAAACAATTGAGTGCTTTCTTCGATAATTTGGAACCGCAAGGCTATTTCCCTGAGGAAAACTTCATTAACCCGGTTGAATATTCGGTTGATCTGTGCCAAAACTGAAGCCGTGGTCCCGCCGTGGCGCGCAGAATACGTCGAAGTAACTGAAACCGCCAGTTTGTATGTTCTTTGTTTGACGGTGGTGGCTCTCCGGGTTTGGATGCCGGAACTATACCCGGTGGAGGCATGGAGGTCGGTAGGTGTCAGGCACAGTCCCAGCTCCTGCTGGGGTTTTGTTATTGACATTGACAGCTCTTGAAACTTATAGATATGGTCCCCGAGGTGTTCGATGGCGTATCGATGTTGACCTCTGGTGAAAATCACATCGATTCCAGCGGGATCTACCGCCATTCGTCCCGAAACATCGTCGTATCGGAACGAAAACGCCTGGATTTCCGGAAATCGTTGCTGCAATTCGGGTTCAAATACCGGGCTCTCCTGAATGGTCACGGGAATTAAATCCCCAGAAGGTCCTGGAATTAGGATTTGGTCCTCGTCCTGTAGGTTTTCCGGGAAATCGATTAATTGAAAATATCGATCGGAGTGGGATGGTTTGGAATCCTGACTTCTGACCCCGGTGTTTTCCGGCACAAATATCTCCCATATTTGCGCTTCAAGCCCCAGGGTGCATGTAAGGCTTAGAATAATTACGAGTACGATTACTCTCATGAAAATCATGGTTTGTGATTATATGCCCCCAGGTGACGACGCTGGAGGCTATAAAACTACAAAATTAAATATACTTATAAAGTTTTACAGTTGGCAGTATTACACACGCTATACCTTGAAAATCAATGGCAAATAAGATGAAAAGAAAATACCTGCTGAATCGGCTGGTGGGGTTACATCATCGAGTTCGTTTCCGTGAAAGTCGATCCATAGAATTGCAACACGATTGAATCCAACAAAACAAAAATTACAGTTTCATTCGGGTTCTTTTGGGCCATTTTATCATTGATCTACTTCCATATCCGCTTCAACGGATCCGCGATTGGTTCTTAATCTTTCTCCCACCAGAGCATTGAATTCGAAAAAGGTATGTCAGAAGAATCCTGATAAGAATAGAATAGTCAAATATCTCAGCAACCGAACTTATCTGGGTTTAATAATATCGTTGCTCAATAGAAATTGATTATTTTGATTGGTCCAGAATCCATAACGCATTCGCCTGAATTCCCTGAAACGGATGGGATAAGTGGTTGTCGTATCTATATCGTAGGTTTCGGAATTTTGGATGTGCACATGCAGGTGCGGGAAGTCGGTATTTCCCGAATTCCCTACTTGTGCAAGTTTTTCACCAATCTCTACTGTATCACCCAATTTTACGCTGATACTATGTTGTTTTAAGTGCGCTAATGCGATGAAAAGCGAATCCTGGAATTCTATAATAATATGATTGCCAGCGAGCTTGTCTCTATCGGTTATCTTCCTGTCTGGCAGACTGTCGATAAGGTGTACCACCATGCCGTTGACAGGTGAAATAATTTCAGCACCAAAGGTATAGCTGTCCTCGTTTGCCACTCCTTCTTTCTTAAACAACTTGCCATTGTCTCCGAATTTTACAATATCGATAGCATATTTTTGGCTTTGAATGCGGTCGTGGTGATTGGTCAGCCCGCTTGCTCCTGCCCCCGATGCCACCCATTTCCCCCGAAAAGGCAAGTCAATAATCACACTGGATGCTATATCTGGATGCCTGGAAGCGTCTATGTAGAGTTTGTTGAGCAGTATTCCCAGGAATAAAAACAGGGTGGCAAAGAGGATGTTAAATATTCTGTTGATTTTCCCGGGCTTTAAATGTAGGTGGTATCCTAATTCAGTACACACCAAAATGAACAGGGCCAGAAGTAAACCTACCTTCGCCCAGTAAGGAGCAAACAGACTGCCTCTTTGTAGAATGAAGATATAGTTGGTCAATCCTATTGCAAACACAGGGAAACCAAGAATAAAGAGGTACCGGAAAATGCGGAAGATACTTTTCTCCTGGCTTATATTTATTCTCGTCTGCTTCGTTCGTCGGTAATAAAGGAAACGTAAAATCACTAAAACCGCGATTGAGATCACGAGAATCGTATATCCTGTTGATACGATATTTTCGAATTCCTTCATTTACTTCCGAGGGGATAAAATACGTTGCGTTTTTATTCCCCTGGTAATTTACGACTTTTCATCATTTTTCTCCACATGAGCCAATAGTTCCTGTTTTTTGTGGTTTTTGATCTCCATAATCGTGGATGGAATATAAAAACCGGCTTTGGTGAGAGCATTCAGGACTTCGGTCATGACGACGGTACGGATGTTGGGGATACTGAATTCCGGTTGATCGGTAAAAATCCAGAAAAAAACCTCCAAATCGATGGTGCTTGAGCTAAATTGTTTTGTGACGACCAGGGGGTCTTTGCCCGTGCCTCTACCCTGATTCAGGTCTTTTATGGTATGGAGAATAATTTCGATCGCCTCCTCGATGTTGGCCCCATAATCCAGTCCGATGACGAATGAATCTCTAAAATTACCATCGAGCGTTAAGTTGACGATGGGCTTTTTGACGATGATGGAATTGGGAATGAACACATCTCTTCCATCGTAGGTATTGACCATGGTTTCCCTGAGGTCCAGGCCGGTTATCCGCCCGCTAATACCCTCAATTTCCACCACATCCCCGATGCGGAAGGGACGTTTGAAGGCCAGGAGAATCCCGGCGAGAAAATTTTCTCCTATATCCTTAAACGCAAAACCCAGAATTATGGCCGATAATCCGGCCCCGGCCAGCAGGTTGGTTGCTGTCCCATCCAAACCTCCGACATCCAGGGCGATGATTATGGCCACCACGACCATAAGAATATAGGTCAGCCGAACCACGAACTGGGCGATTAACAATTCCTCAGTTCTTTTCGCCATGTACCTGGCTAACAGCCTTTTCATTAATCTTGCGATTAAAAAAACGATCAAAAATGCCGCCAGCCCAATTAGAATCCGGGGCATCAGTTCCACCAGTTTGTCGTAATATTTGCCAAATTCGGCCCATACATCATTTATGAAATTTTCCATATCTCTTGCTTTTATTGGGAAGATATAAAAAAGACAATAAAATTTTAATTTGATGGAGGGTTATTTGGACGGTTCAGGCAGGTTTTATTTCGCTTGTTTCAACGGCATGTGTGGATCGTTTTTTCCACATGCCCCTGCTCAGAAATTCTTTTCTGCCTTGCCTGATCTCCACTTTGCTTCGCAAATGTTTTCCTATCTTTAAGAATGAAATATTCCAAATGGCACACCCACACATTCTGATCATTCCCCCCTGGTTTGACATCGATTATCAGCACCATTTTTCCAAAAGCTATCATCGATGGGCGCAGGATTTGGCTGATGAGAAGGGAATAAAAGTGGGGTTGTTGTATGGGGATTTTCGGCTGGGGATATGGTCGAGGGAGATTTTTCAGCGATCTGACCTGAATTATCATTATTTGGGGGTGCGGGATTGGGGACTTCCCAAAGTGGGGTTTGGATGGCGACGGTGGACAAGGCAATACCTTCGGGCGTTTGAGCAGTATGTGGATCGTTTTGGAAGACCTACGGTGATCCATGGATTTTCATTATTGGGCGTGATCGCTGCCGGTGTCATTCACCAGGCCTTTCAGATTCCTTATGTGTACACAGAAGTGCTCGGCTCGATGATTTCCGGCCATGTATCAACCCGTCTGGTTCGAAAAGCCCACATGCCGGTCCGTAAGGCTTCCCTGGTCAGTGGGATTAGCCCGGAAATGACCTCTGCCCTGAACCGTGCCTTTGGGGTGAACGCCCGTCTTATTCCGTTGTATATCGACTGCGAACGATTTCGCGCCACGCCAATGCCACCCGGACCGGTCAGGTTTATTTCGATCGGTTCCCCGGCGTTGACAAAAGGGATGGATTTGTTGGTGTCAGCTATGCGGCAGGTTGCTGAAGCCCTGCCCCTATGCCATTTGACCATCGTCTGTGAACCCCGTGATGAAAGTTTGTTAACGAATTTGATTCAGGAGCACGGTTTGCATGATCACATCACCCTTAGAGGTCCTGTGCCTTATGAGGCCATTCCGGGATTGCTGCAGGATTCCCATGTGTTGATTTCCGCCTCACGGGAAGAAAGTTTTGGCTATACCATGGTTGAGGCCCTGGCCACGGGCCGTCCGGTCATCGCTTCCCCATCTCCCGGGGCCAAATATATCGTAGCCCCCCACCACGGACGGATTGTCCGGGAAATGAGAAAGCGGGGGGAAATCGATCCTGAGGCTCTTGCTCAGACCATGATCGAGGTGGCTGGTCAATTGCCGGACTATGTGGCGGAGGATATGCACGGTGAGATTTGTCATCGGTTTGGGAAACGGAGGATTCTGGAAGAATGGACAGAAATTTATACTCAACTATCAATGAAAGAAACCGGATGAAAATCGTCGTCGATCAGAATCTTTACCGTCAATGGATTCCCCCGGAAGCCAGTTTGTATTTGCAACCGGCCTGGATGGATATTTTCAATGATTGGTGGGAGGCCAGGGTCGCGATCGATGGGGAAGGCCAACCTGTATGGATGTGGCCTTATCAGGAACGAAACCGATTTTTATTTAAAAAATACGGCCGACTCGCCTACTGCCCGGATAACGGGCCGATCTTTCTTCAGGATTACGTAGGCAGGGAATTTGACCCCGGGATTCGCCGCTGGTTGTCAATGTGTGTAGTCGATGACCGGGCTAATCAGTTGGATAGAACGAAAATGATTACACAGGGATGGACCACGGAAAAACGAACCTATCAATACTTTGACCTACCCCAATATCCGATGGGGTTGGAGAGCATTTCGAGGTCCAAAAGAAAACGGATGATGAAGAGTGGGGGGCTGGTGTGTTACCTTCTCGACAACCTATCAGAAGCCAGCGACCTGTTGTTGTCATACTTCCAGGCCCATGGTCAGCCAGGGATTCAGTATGCCGGATTGAAACGCATCAAAGATCTGGTCGATCAATCCTTTGATACATACCTTTTTGGAATTCAAAATACGCACGGGGACCTCCTGGCGATTCAATGGTTGGTAGGTTACCGGGATACCTTGTATGGCTGGATTGTAGTCAGAGCACCGCAAGCTCCTGTGCACAATGCCCGGGAGCTGCTCCTGTGGCACATTATTCAATGGGCGCGGGACCGGTATTTGAAATACGACCTGGGGGGGTCATCCCTTCCGGGTGTGCGCAGTTTCAATCTGGAAATGGGGGCAAAAGAGACGGAATACACGCGGTTCGTTCGCTTTCATCCCGCATGGATAGGCGGTTTCGGGAGAAAATTCGCAGGTAATTCCCTCAAAACGAAAACCTTTTAGGTATTTGAAATACCGCTATAAAAGCATTAAATAGGACCGACCAGGAATTTTTGTTCTAAAAATTCAGCAAGGTCGGGAAGAACTAATATCTTGAGGCGATCAAAAATTGAATCACCAGACCTATGGGTAAATTAATCAAAGTAAGGCTCTCCGCGCTGATGTTTCTGGAGTTTTTTGTGTGGGGAGCGTGGTATACCACGATAGCAGTATACATGTCTCACCAGGGCATGGAAAATCTTACCCATTGGCCGTTCACCGGCAATGCCATTGCTGCGATCCTGGCGCCCTTTATCGTGGGCATGATCGCGGATCGATATTTCAACTCCGAACGCATCCTGGGTTTCCTGCACCTTCTGGGCGGTGTGATTTTATTTATTACCCCTTCATTATCCCATACGCCATGGCTATTTATCGGGGCCTTGATCCTGTACAACATTTGTTATATGCCGACCATGAGCCTGGCCAATTCTCTGAGTTTTCACAACATCAAGGACCAGGAGAGGGAATTTCCTGTAATCCGTACATTTGGAACGGTGGGGTGGATCGTCGCTG
Organism: uncultured Bacteroidota bacterium; assembly: GCA_937952445.1. Lineage (GTDB taxonomy): Bacteria > Bacteroidota > Bacteroidia > Chitinophagales > Saprospiraceae > Membranihabitans. The sequence goes on from CALGAA010000210.1 coordinate 8,520, forward strand.
GTCTGACCATCAGTTTTGTATTGGGTCATTTTTTTTCTTCCGGCCTGGCGCCAGAGCAAACCGCTGTGCCGGTGTACCTTGCTGCCGGATCAAGTATTCTGCTGGGGTTATACAGCTTTACCTTGCCAAAAACTCCACCTCAGGCCAAGGGAGAGAAGAATACCTGGCGGAAAATAGTGGGAATTGATGCGTTGAAGAAACTTTGGAGCCCTGCTTTCGGCATCTTTTTGGTCAGTTCTATCTTGATTTCCATTCCATTGGCGGCCTATTACAATTTCACCCAGGTTTTTCTCGGAAATTCTGGATTTACCAATATTGCGGCGACACAGACCATAGGGCAGATGTCAGAGTTTGTTTTTATGTTGCTCATGCCGTTATTTTTCGTTCGGTTGGGGGTCAAAAAAATGTTGGCTCTGGGAATGTTGGCCTGGGCGGTACGCTATTTTTTATTTTCATACGGTGCCGTGGATTCTCTGCCGTGGATGATTTTTTTGGGCCTCGGTCTGCACGGCATTTGTTACGACTTCTTTTTTGTGACGGGCCAGATTTACGTGGATAAGAAAGCCGATAAAAAGATCAAGGGACAAGCTCAGGGTTTGATCGTGTTAGCTACCTATGGGATCGGAATGCTGGTTGGTACGCAAGTGGCCGGGTTTATTTTCAATTTGTTCCTGGGCGATCAGTCCCAGCTTTCGCTGGAGCGTTGGGAGGCATTTTGGCAGATTCCGGCGTATTTTGCACTGGTGGTGATGATCTTCTTTATCATATTTTTCCGGGATACCAAAGTAGAAAAGCAAATCATAAAAAATTAGAATCATGCGAAAAATTGCCATGCTGGGGTCGGGATTTATCGGCCGGTTTTATGCGGATTCCCTGGTGGGACTGCGAAGTAGAGACAAAATCGTAAGCATTTATTCACGGACGGAAGCCAATGCCCGTAAGTTTGCCGAGGATTATGGCATAGCGCATTTTACCTCGGACATGAAGGAGTCTGTGAATCATGATGAGGTGGATACGGTGATCATCTCGCTTCCCAACCACCAGCACGAAGAGGCTGTCATGGCGTGTGTGGAGGCGGGGAAGGCGGTGCTGTGTACCAAGCCCCTCGGACGAAATGCTGAGGAGGCTTACCGGATGATGGAGGCGGTGGAAAATGCAGGGATTTTTGCCGGCTATTTGGAGGATTTGGTGTACACGCCGAAGTATTTAAAAGCATTGGAAAGTGTTCAAAAGGGGGCTTTGGGGAATATTTTATGGGCCCGGAGCCGGGAAGCCCATCCGGGACCACATTCGGAGTGGTTTTGGAATAAAGAACTTGCCGGTGGAGGATGTATTCTGGATCTGGGGTGCCACTGCATCGAAATCGGGCGGGGTTATATCGGAAAGGATATCCGGCCGGTGGAGGTCATGTGTTGGGCGGATACTCAGGTCAAGCCGATCGATGCCGAGGATCATGCCATCGGGTTGGTGAAATATGAAAATGGAGCAATTGGGCAATTTGAGGTGAGCTGGACCTTTCGGGGCGGATTGGATTTGCGGGATGAAGTAATGGGTTCTGAGGGTACGATTTGGATCAACAATTTTTTGCGGACAGGTTTTGATATGTTCACTTCGGGAGAGGGGTACGATTATGTGGCAGAAAAGGCCGAGACCAATAAAGGATGGATATTTCCGGTTGGCGATGAATTGCATGATCTGGGGTACAATTTCATGTTCACCGATATGTTCAACGCGATTGAGGAAAACCGCGAGCCGGCGGAAACGTTTTACGATGGATACGTGGTCAATGCCATCATGGATGCTGCGTACAAATCGGCTGAATCCAAGCGATGGGAGCCTATTGAGTTGAAGGTGTGGCGGGGAAGAGAAGGTGTGGAGCAAATTTCTGCCCAGCGGGAATACGACAGCGACCATTATTTGGTCAAAGAGGAGACGACGCACTATGGGGCCAGGAAGTTTATCATCAAGCATAAGGAAACGGGGAAAATTTCGGAGGTTATCGAGGAGAAATAAGAAGGGAAAATCGCACCAAATTCCGTGGGCTCACTGAATCACTTCATCCGACAAGGGTACCACGATGAAAAATCCATCTTCGCCCTGTTCCTGGTAATGTGGCATTAAAATTTTACCTGCCACGGGGGAGTAGATCGGACCGTTGATGTCATGAGCCAACAATTCCCCTTCCGAAATGGTATCGAAATTCTGATACCCGGGTTTCATCTGAAATTGATCGCCCTCCTGGATTTTATGCGTGTAAACAAGTCTGGAATGAACCGGATGACCAGCCGCATGGTCATGAAGAATCTCATGGTGACGTGGCTCCACGTGCATTTTATCCACCGATCCCACCGTACTGAGAAAATTTACCGCCGCTGCAATGCACCGATTGACCGAAAAAGGATCGTCGTGCTGCCCGGCCTCAAAACACAAAGCCGTGCAATTTTGATGGACATTATCTGCATTGAGATAATGGAGAATAGTCCCTTTGATTCCATCCAGAAATCCTTCCAGAACAGGAGCCTTCATGTCCCACCCAATCTGTATCGCCTCCGGAGAATCGTTTACGATCGTGAATATTCCACCCGATGCCGTGGTCGTATGTAAATCCAGTACGAAAATCCGTTCCGGATGATAATCCGCAATGCTGTTTTTAATCAAATCTATTATTTCGATCAATTCCTTTTCTTCACCTGTTCGCACCTCCTGTTTTAACAAATCTTCGAGTAGTTCCTTGCGAAACATTCGGTTGAGATCCCGGTTGATATACCGTTTTCCTTTTCGCAGGGCCTGCAAATTTCCTTTGAATGCAATCAATCGACCCCGAAACCGGAACGCTTCGTTGGTGATGTGCTCCACCTCCAGCATTTTGATCAGGTACTTCAAAGCCTTCACCCCCGCCTTTTCATTTCCATGAATCCCCCCGATAATAAAGACCAACGGACCGCGATGCCCTTCCTCAAAGACACCGATCAGCCGATTTTCCAGCCCCCCTGATGCTGTTTCGCTTTCCATCCGATACCTTTATTGATCTGAATCCTTTACTGCATATTCAGTTTCCGGTTTTTCCAGAACGTGGATCACACTGTCGGTAAGCGATACTACACTCGACGCCGAATACAAGCCGATCTTATCGCCTTCAAATTGATAATCCACTAATGTCAGGATGACCTGACCACCAATACTGAGCTCGATGTAATACCCATAACTGATCAACCGAAAATGAACCCGGCGATCCTCCGGGGGCTTGAACAATCCGGTTTGGAGGTTGTCGAACATGAAATTGTTCAGGTAATCATCGGGATTGAAACCCCATCGCCTGATTTGAACATAACCGTTCACAAAATCCATCGAAATAAAATATCCGTCACCATGCTCGTCAATGTTGAGTACAAATCCACTTTTTCCCAGTCCTTCCAGGTGGAGTACTCCCTCCCAAATGATGTTTTTCTCTGGTTTCTGAAACGAAAATATTTCATACCCTGATTCGGAATGGAA
>CALGAA010000211.1 GCA_937952445.1 uncultured Bacteroidota bacterium
CTTTTTTATCTTTGGGTGTGTGGGGCAGCGCTTTATGCGTGCCAATCGAATCAGCCCTCTACCCTGCTCTACCTGGAATCGAGTTATCACGAAACCGGCCTTATACTGACCTGGGATGCCACAGAATGGACTTTGCCCGATGGTGTTGTACTGGAGGGAACCGAAGAAAAAAGCGAGAATGTACTCACCATACGGTCGGGCTGGAATGAAGATTCTTTGTATTTTTACTTCAGGGTGGAGGATCAATGTCTGAGAGCGTTTCAGCATGAGCAAGATCATCCGCGGTTGTTTCTGGACGATATGGTCGAGGTGCTGATCGATCCCCGGATGGACCGCGATACCTGTTGGGCTGAGGATGATCTGGTATATCACATCAATATTCTGGGGGTCAAAAAGGACGACAGGGGGAGTGCAGAATGCGTGACGGATCCGACGTGGAATGGGGATGGCAGGATATGGGTGGAAACCTTGGGTACGGTCAACGATACATTGGATCAGGACACCGGGTATCTGGTGACCCTGGCGCTACCCTGGTCGGAATTGGATCAACAGCCGCAGCCCGGATTGGAAATGGGGGTAAATTTTGCAAACGGAGACAACGACGGGAAAGGCCGGCAATTGTTTGATTGGGTGGATGCATGGCCGATGCGCTCTCCGCATCAATTTGGTACACTTGTATTAAAAGGAAAATAACGATATGGGAAATCGACAGATCGGAATTTTACTCATGGTTTTAGTGGTATGGGTTTGTACATCCGGGGGTAATTCCGGGCTTTATGCGCAGATTGGGGGAGAGAAAGTCGTCAAAATACTGACCATCGGCAACAGTTTTGCGGACAACGCCACCACCTACCTGGAAGAAATGGCGGAATCTGTACCCGGATATGCGATCGAAGTGACCAGGGCCACCATTGGGGGAAGTTCACTGGAAAAACACGCCAGTCTGATCGAGGCTTGTGAAGAAGACCCAAGTATCAAACCCTACAGCGGCCAATTTTGCCTCCGTGAACTACTCGTCCGGGAACCCTATGATTTTGTAACCATCCAGCAGGTCAGTTCACAAAGTTTCAAACCCGAAACGTTTGAACCATATGCCGGGCAGATTATTCGATTTGTCCGGGAACTTGCTCCCCAGGCTCAAATTCTGGTTCATCAGACCTGGGCGTACGATGAGGACTGCGTGAGGCTCGAAAACTGGGATTTGTCCAAAGCGGAAATGCATCGGGGATTGGTGGAGAGCTATGATAAATTGGCTTCGGACTATAATTTGCAAATTTTGCCTTCCGGGGAAGCGTTCTATAGGTCATATGCAAAAGATCCGGAATTGAATCTCTGGAAGAGCGACAATTATCACGCCAATGAAAATGGCTGTTACCTGGCGGGGAGTGTCTGGCTGGGGCGAATGCTGGATGTTTCGCCAAAAAAAATCAAATTTGTTCCGGAAGGTATGGACCGCAAAACGGCCCGATTTTTCCGTAAAATGGCGAAAAAAGCGTTGAAATAACGCAATTTCCATTCTTCTTACTTCTGAATCCGGGGGATTAACCCGGGCAGGCGGTTGGTGGCCGGCACTTTGAAAGTGCCCGTCACCTGAAACCAGTACAAGACCTGGCATGAGCATGAACTTTCACCGTAATGCTGCACTACCAAACGACTAAAGCACACCGCCCCTGACTCCGCTCAAGCTTTATCCAATTCTCATTACAATTCACATATTCTGGAGAGCGTTGAAACATACCACGTAAAATGAATTACCTTGTTAAACCAAGACGCTAAGGGAGTTTGCATTACCCATAAACGAACTACTTATGGAAAAAGAAATCAAAGCCTACCATGACAAACAATCGCCGGAAGAACGCCTCATTTGCGACCGGTTGTATGAGCTGATTAATTCCCGAATGGCAGACGCAGAACGGAAAATATGGCATGCCCATCCGGTGTGGTTTTTGGAAAAGAACCCCATCGTGGGGTACAGCAAACTCAAAGCCGGGATCCGGTTGATGTTTTGGAGCGGAGCAGATTTCGGGGAGGACGGGCTGCAGCCGGGCACGGGAAAATTCAAAGATGCGTCCAAAATTTACACCAACGTGGATCAGATCAGGAAGGACGAGGTCAACCGATGGCTGGAAAAAGCGCGAGCGATCCAATGGGATTACCGGAATCTCATAAAGCGGAAAGGCCGGCTTGAACGGATTCGATAATATTGTGGGGCGTGGTCCCACAATCATATGCCC
>CALGAA010000212.1 GCA_937952445.1 uncultured Bacteroidota bacterium
AACCCCAGTCTGCAGGACGAGTTCTGGAAGACGGTCGCCGGTTTGGTTTTATAACCCAGATATGAAAACTGAAGAATGTGACCTTCACCGGCCTCGATGATGAATTCACCATCAAAGTCGGTCACCACTCCTTCTGAAGACGTTAAATTTTGAATGTGAACCCCTATCAAAGTTTGATCTGAGGCACTATCCCGTACCGTTCCCACAATTTCTGTGGCATCCTGCGCATTCAATAACAGTGGCAAGCCACCCAGAATAATAGTCCACAAAAGGGGTTGAATAATATTAGAAAAACAAATTCTCATATAATTTGGTTTTTAGCAGGTCGAATGACATTCCCGACCCATTACAATACAATATCTTGGCATATTTGAATGCATATTTACGATGTTTTTGTATACAATCAAAATATTTGAAAGAAAAATCTTAGCCTCTTATCAAAGAAGCGCTCGGGAGCATATCTGAAGGTATTTGTTTTGGAATCGCGGCCTCAGTTAAAAACGAGTAACCGGGAGACCCTTATGTTCGTTCCCGATAAATGAAAAACGGAAAAACCTTAGAACAATTTAATTACAAATGCATTTAACACTTTGCCCTTGAGTTGTTTACAAAAGATTACCAAAGTATATGCAACTTACAAAACAAGGCTCAATTCACCTCTTTGAGCATACGATCGTATTTTGACCCGCCACGAAATCGCTCAAATGGAGCCATTCGCATTTTAAAAACATAAGGTTAAAATACACCCCACTTACCCGCATACAATTACCAAAAGTATTCGTATACGCATATAGGATAATATTATAAAAGAATCTTTTGTAAATTGACTTTTGCGAGGGGGGGGCCAGAATCGAGTTTAAATTCGCCTGTTTTATCAATCCAAATCAAGAGTTGCCATTTCCCCGCGATGCAGATGATCCAGAAGGGCGCTCTGGGCGCCTTCAAAATCTCGTTTCCGGATGGCCTCGAGGATGCGACGGTGTTCCTGATCGGTCAATTCATAATCGTTCATGTGCGAATACATCTCATCCAGCTTAAGATGAAAAAGAGGGATATTGCTGGAATGATATGCTTCCATCAACCGCTGATTCCGGGAAAACAATAAAATGGATTCGTGGAATTTCATATCGGCTTCCAAAGCTCCGTTTAAATAACCACCCGCTACCATGTTGGTGAAATCGTCACATATTTTTGCCAAAACCTCGACTTCATCATCGGTCATCTTTTCTATAGCCAGTCGCAAGGCACCTACCTCAAGGATCTCCCTGATTTCACGAATTTCGCGGACGCTCTCTTCAGTAATGGATTTGATGTAATAGCCTCCCTTTTCACCAAGTACGACGAGGTGTTCACCCAACAATCGGGTCAGTGCTTCCCGAACTGCGGTACGACTGACCTTCAGACGCTTTGCCCAATCCCCTTCGATCAACCTGGTGCCGGAAGGAATTTGATGGGAAAGGATCTTTTTTCTCAATTCGAGATAAACAATATAGGAAAGGGAGTCTGGTTTCATTGCTTTTTGAATGCAAAAATACGAATAAAATATATACAAATTTTGAATTACCTCGTAATTATTACCTTCCCATTGCGGGATCGGAGATGCTATCTCTTCCGGTTTCCATACGGCCGGCCAAGCGGACCAGTTGATCGTGTTTCATTTTTAATGTAAAATCATACCAATAACCGGATTTCCTCAAATCCCATTTATACGATTTGATCGCCCCTGAAGAAATTTGTTCATTGGGATAATTGGTATACCCATAGGCATTATCTGCCAGATCAATGGCAACCGATTGGTCGTTGGAATTCGTTACCTTCACTTCAAGTGTGTGTTGATCTTCATGGTAAAGTACATTCGCCATACAAGAGCGTGCCCCGGCTTGGCCGGAAATTTTTCTGAAAAATCCATTCGGTCCGAAAATTTCAAGATCGTACAGATGATTCACCCCAAATCCTTCCCATTGATCTGTCAGGTATTTGCCAGCCTCCACGGTGTAACGGCGTGGAATTTGATCCAGCCGGTGAAGATCATACACGTGGAAAACCACTCCTGCCTGGCCCCTGTTGTGAAACTCAAGTTCGACCAAATGATCGTCACTAAATTTATATTCCACGTCCAGCCGGTAGGGCAAGGCCCGGGAAAATTTGCTCCCCAATTCCTGAAACAAGGGTTTCGGTGTTTCGGGTGGAGATGCCACTGGTAGTAGCCGGGATGCAGCATCGCGATCTGCATAATCGCTCGTGTCCGGCATTTCGGGCCAATGCGGGTCATTGGGCGTTTTAAAGTCGAAAGCGGAAACCAAATCACTAGCGATAGCCCGGTGCCATGGACTGATCGCGGGAATCTCCACGCCAAACCGCTTTTCGATAAACTGACCTACCGACGTATGGTCAGCTACTTCAGAGTGCACCCATCCCCCTTTGGACCAGGGGGAAACGATGTACATCGGGACCCGCGGACCAAATCCCCATGGGCGAACAGGACCTGATATGGTATCACGTTCGTCGAGGTATTGTCGGTAAGGCACCTCCTCGCCCGTTTGGAGACTTTTGCGGGCTTCGTCACTGGCTTCTTTGTCCGAATTGAAATACATTCCATCGAGATCGATGGTCGATTTTCCCATCAAACGACCATCCGCGTCGTAGGAGGGAACCGCTGGAGCCGGGACATGATCAAACAAACCATCGTTTTCATCGAACGTCAGGAAAAACACCGTTTTACTCCACACCTCCGGGTTGGAAGTGATGGCTTCCAACACCTGGTGCGTGAAATCGCTTCCCCGGTACGGACTTGAGGGTGCACCGGGGTGCTCGGAATCGTCCTTGGGGGGTAAGACCCAGGTCACCTGAGGCAGTTTGTCGTCCTGAACGTGGGATCGCAAATCGGCCAGGCTCCAGTGCCGCATCCCATTTTCATATATCGAAGAGCCTGGTTGCGCCTTCCGGAAACTCTCGAAGGCCAGACAACCGTGCATCGCCCCGGTCCAGTTATCGTTAGGGTCCTGATAAATCCTCCAGCTGACGCCCGCCTCCTCCAGCACATCGGGAATCGTAGGCCAGGTAAGCGCATTGCCCTGGTAGGTATATCCGGGGTCTGGCATTTCACCCGTGATCCAGCATCGCAGGTTGACGGGTTCCGAATCCACGTCGGTGCAATTCACTCCGGCAGCGCGCTTTTTCGGATCAAAATTGGAACCGGACCAAAACACGATCCTGTTGGGGTCGGTCCCCGTCGCGACGGTACAATGATAAGCATCGGAAATGGTAAAGGATTCGGCCAGAGCGTATTGAAATGGAATTTCCTGCCTGGTATAGT
>CALGAA010000213.1 GCA_937952445.1 uncultured Bacteroidota bacterium
CCTGGTCCGGCAAAAATCAAAGGCACACGCGTGGAAGGCTCCCATAAGCTGTTTTTTCCGGTAATGTCCTTTTCTCCGAGATGGTACCCGTGATCCGACCACAATACGACGATCGTGGATCGATCGAGACCGGTGGCCTCCAAAGCATCCATGACCCGGCCGACCTGGGCATCAACAAAACTAACACAAGCGAGGTATGCCTGTACCTTTGCTTTCCATTCCTGATGCCTGATCAACCAGCTCAACCGGGGCTCGGGCAAAAACCAATGCAGGTACCAGGCGAAATCGGGGATGTCCATCCGGTCACCCCGGGGTGCTGAAGGGAGAATTAGATCATCCAAAGGATACAGATCAAACCATTTCTGACTGACATACAGCGGCACATGAGGTTTGTGAAAACCCACTGCCAGAAAAAAAGGTTGCGCTGAATCCGTTTCACCAAGCTCCAATAACCGTTCCGATGCCCACGTAGCCAATTTGTAATCCAATATGCCTGTATCGCTTTTCACAGGAAACGGGCCCCAGTCGATCAGAGGATGATCGACCATGTCCAATTGCTTTTGAACAAGTTTTTGCTCCGGAAAGGGACCAAATCCGCCATCGGGGCCCCATTCTATGAATTCGGACGCACGCTCCTCTGCCGTTAACCCGCCGTGCAAAATTTTACCGCCGGAGATCGTATGGTAACCATGCCGGGCCAAAAATTGTGGCAGGCTGATCACATTCTTCGTACGTTCGGATGTCCGATACCGGGGTGCAAGGCCGTAAATCCCGGTCGAACCTGGTCGCAATCCCGTCAATAAGCTCGATCGGGACGGGTTGCATAGCGGGGATTGTGTATGGGCATTTGTAAAAACAAATCCCCGTTCTGCGAGCTGATCCAGGTGGGGTGTCTTGACTTGCGGATGCCCTCCCAATGCCCCAACCCAATCGTTGAGGTCATCGATAGCAATAAACAAAATATTGGGTTGATCACGTGTTTGCGACCAGACCGCCGGAGTACAAAGACACAGACATCCAATCAGGCTATATTTTCGGATCCATTTGAAGCTCTTCATAAAAAAAACCTGTGCACCGAAGGTTATATTCCTGTATGCATTCCGACCACATGTACGCCATCGTATCAGGAGCATTTTCCTACTTCGCACAGGATGACCTGTCCCACCGTACTGGGACAAGCCGCTACAGAAATATAACATTCGATACATGAACAGGTCATTTGGAAACAACCATAATTTTGGACTCTATCGCACCATTACCTATTAAATTTACAAAATAAATTCCACCCGGGATCCCGGACAAATCAAGATCTACCTGGGAGCGTCCGGCCGGGGGCACGACAGGCAAACTCTTCTCCATAACCATCTGCCCCAGGCTGTTAGTCAGAGTCAATCGTTCAGGAGTATAGTTGGCGGAAGTCCATGCTACAGCAACCCTGTCCCGGGCCGGGTTGGGAGACAACTGCCAGGCAAAACGGTTAATTTCCGGTTCAGAAGGAGTAGTCACAGATGTATTCACCAATGTGACGACACCAAATTTCGGCACGGTTATTTTTCCCACACCCGAATCAAACAAAAGGCTGGATGATTTCCAGTAGTTGTTTTCATGACTCGTATAGACTTCAAACTCGTTCGAAAATTGAAGGTCTGGAGCGTTCAGATTGATTTCTTTGTCGCTATCGGTGGTGTTGATCAGCACGATGGTAAGGGTTTGATCCTCTTCGTGCAGATAGGCACTGGCCAATATTTCGCTTTCATTGTCGGAAATGGCATCAATCCGGTGGGAACCGGGACGAATGTGTTTGGAAAAATGCTTGAACGCCACGTATTTCGGAGATGTTGAACCATGCCTCCTGGACGTCAGTGCAAATGAACTCGTATTCCCTGCATCATCCTCTTCCGTAAAGGTCCAGTATATCCAGGCGCTCTGTTGCCCTGCTGTAAAAGCCTGGTGAATTTTGACCGCGATGCTCCATCCTCCATTGCCTGGATAAGCATTTTTGGGATACAACCATTCGTGGTGTTCTCCGGATGTTTCGGTCATCCAGGACTTTTTGTCAAAGGAGGTAAATCCCTTGATATCACCCGGTATTCCGGGAGCAGGACTTTCTTCCCACCCTTCTGACCACCAGCGCCATTGGATCGGATCACTACCCCGGGCATTTACTCCGTCCCGGGCATATCCATGAATACAGAAGAAGTCCAGTGCCGCCAAAGCCACGGAATCTTTATCCAGTTCATGGAGATAGTGCAGGTTCTTGTGAATGGCATCTTCTCCAGCACGGAGTTGCCACAACCCATAAGCATCACCCCCCAAAAGATCCTCCGGCCCCATCAACCGGATATTTTTCAGATCCTCATACCGGTCAAACTCCGCCCGGATGGCTTTAATAGCTGCGATATACTGGCTCGACCGGGGATAGGTCATGCTGTTGTAGTACTGTTCAAAATTCAATTCATTCTGGATACTAATCGCATAAAAATCAACCCCGTAATGCTGCTGAAAGCCCCGTATATATGCAGCGGTGCTTCGGGCAAACTGCGTCAATGAACTCGTCGGTCCTTCTCCACCGAAATCTGAATCATCAAACACATCCAGGGGCATGCCGGAAACATCCAGTTTTCCACCCGCATAATTGCCTCCCCATACAAAAGGCCAGGGAACCCCCATTACGGGTCCGGGCCACCAATCCTGGTTGTATTCATTTCCCGAAGAAATTTTTAACCAGGGCAAGGGAGACCAAATGGATCCGATCAGCTTAAAGTCATTATCACGATCTTTTCCCGCCTGGATCGCACCGTTTTCGGGATAGGTAAAATATTTGACATTCTCGTCAATATCGGGACCCATCACCGCAATCGGCGCCTTTTTACCTCCAAATTCCCGGGAATAATCCTCAGGACTTGTATATGTTCTCACCCGGTTTCCTTCCGGACCATCGGGATTGTCGGAATCCTCCAGGTTGAATTTACTATCGACACTACTCCCCATAAACCAGGGAGAATACACATTGAAATCAGAGTAGGGACGAATAAGTCTTGGGGTTAAATCCACCCGGTAAATATTCGCCCCTGCATCATCAAAAAACAATTCGTGCCACCAAATTTCATTTCGTTCTTGTCCATTCTGATGGGCTCCAAAGCCATCGATTACCTGCTCCTTCTTTTCGGGAAAAAGGGTCACATCGATGGCCTGGGCCGCTACGTGGGTTCCGTTTCCTACCAACAAAAGGATGAACCCTGGTGCCACAAATCCTACATTCGAAATGGAACTTAGAATTTGTCGCACAAATTTTTTAACTATTAAAAACATGTCTGCTCCCACCATCAATAACCGGGGTTATTTTCCGTAATGGCGCTGTTTCGATCGATTTCTGCCTGGGGTAAGGGAAACAGAAGATGCTTATTAACGTCAAACTGTACGGGAGAGGCTAAAAAAGTACTAAAGTGCTCCTCGCCTCCGCCCCAGCCGGTCAGATTTACATCCCCTGACTGGTGCCATCTTTTCAGATCCCACCAACGCTGGCCTTCGCCAGCGAGCTCGACAAAACGCTCATCCATAATCCATTGCATTATGGTTTGGGTATTGGATTCTGTCGTAGAGTAATTTGCCGGCGTGTTTCCGTCTCCATAACCGGATTCGGCACCCCAGGTTCTGGCCCGGGTTCGGATCCGGTTGAGGTGTTCGATGGCTTTTGCGGTATTGCCCGATTTCAATTCGGCTTCTGCAGCGATCAATACCAGATCAGCGTAGCGAAGGATGCGTTCGTTGTTAACCGATCCTCCATGGAATCCTGACAATTGGTTCGCCCCATCGGGTTTGTTGTATTTTTGGAAAATTTTCCCTCCAAATCCATCGTCCGGATTGATGAATACGTTGATCCTCGGGTCGTCTCCAAATCGATTGTATAATTTATTGGTTATGAAGAATTTGGTAGAAGATGCATCATTAAAGTCTCCACGGCCCCCAAACTCCATCATATATCCCCGGTACACGCTGGAATTTTCCACTCCCCTCCAGGCACCATCGTTATGAAGTTGTAAATTATTATTTCCACTGCTTGGTACGGTCGCCTGCAATTCGAACAAAGATTCCTCATTATTTTCCGTATATGCACTAAAATTGTCAATATAATTCTCGGTTAAAGTCGAGGTCATCGAATTGAACGCGGATAATGCTTCTCCAAAATTGGCATTATCCCCCGTGTAATTAGCCCGAAAAACCAAAGCTTTTGCCAACAACCCGCGGGCACTGTTCTTGGTTACCCGTCCTGCGTATTGTGAAGGCCATTCATCAGGCAGGGATTCCAAAGCAGTCCGACAATCCGCAATGACCTGATCCAACACTTCAATCGCCGGACTTTTGGGCGTATTGGTAGCATCCTCTGTCCGAATTCGCTCAGTCACCAGGGGTACAGAACCAAAAAAGTTGAAAAGCTTGAAATAGGAATACGCTCGCAGGAACAAAGCCTCCCCTTCCATCCGGGCAATTTCATCCGCTCCGTCGAAACCGGAAAAGTCGATATTCCTTACTTTGTCGATGGTTACATTGGCGCGGGCAATCGTTTTATAACACGTTTGAAAGGAATAACGAATTCTTCCGTTGTTTGAATTAAGCGATCCATCAAAGAGCTCCACATCGGTTCTGGTTGCATTGTTTTCAGTCAGATCATCCCCCGGAAGCAATAAATTACTGGTTGTCCAGCCGTTGTATCCAGTAGCAGCAAAATGATAGTCATCGTACAACGAAGCATACACCCCGGTCAGTTGCGATCTAAACTCATTGACATTTGAAAAATACGTGTTTTCGGTAGCCCCCAGAGGTGGTTCATCCACCAGAGATGGGTCACAACTGAAGAGTATAATAGATAAAAAGAATATTATGGATAAATATATAGCTTTCATGATCGATGTTTTAGAATTTAATGTTTAAACCTACATTGTACACCTCTGGCAACGGAATAGCGTCATTCACAGGATCCAGCGCGCCCCAGTTGTGGATATAAATGTTGTTTTGCCCGCCGACATACAGCCGAAGAGACCGTACTTTATTGTCCAGCATATTCAGGAAGGACTGCGGTAAGGTATAGCCTACCTGCCAGTTGTTCAACCGGAAAAACGCGGCGCTTTCCACCCATCGGCTGGAGAAACGATTGTTACCTGCCGGATCGCCGATCACCGCCCGTGGCATATCGGTATCGGTATTTGAAGGCGTCCATCGATCGAGTACAGAACTGAAATAATTGGTTCCGGCACCAGACATGGATTCAAACCGTCTTCGGGCTGTATTGTATTTCTCCACATCGCCTTCTCCATAAAAATTCATCGATACATCCACGCCTTTCCAACCCAGGTTTACACCCAATCCATAGGTATATCCGGGAATGGTATTACCAATTTCCGTCTGATCATTGCTATTGATCTTACCATCCGGCGTTAGGCTATAAAAGGGCTCATCCTCGGTGGGATCACCTTGTACATCCAGAAAGTACATATCCCCGGGTTGTACATAAGATAGATTGCTGATGTTGTTGTCTTCCATTTCGGCAAAGTAAGCATCAATTTCAGCCTGGCTTTGGAAGATACCTCCAAGTTTGTACCCCCAGATCACCCCTACGGATCGGCCTTCTTCCACCCGAACAGCATCGGGTCTTTCAAATCCACTCAATGAAAGGGGCTGTCCCTGATACAGCTTGGTAACCGTGTTTTGAACAAAACTGATATTTCCGGTAACACCGTAGTGGAAATCACCCACTTTATCCTGGTATCCGATTATCAAATCGACTCCCTTGTTCTCCATTTCTCCGATATTAAACAAAGGATTGTTGGTCCCTACAGAGATCGGCAGATTAACTGATTGCAGAATACCACTGGTCACCCGGTTGTACCATTCCGCCGTGATGTTCAAACGATAATTGAACAACAAGGCATCGAAACCGATGTTCGTTGTGGTTGATACTTCCCAGGACAATTCGGGGTTGGGGAAATCTGCGACGAGTGCTCCGAACACCTGGCTGCCGATGGGGTCTCCATTTCCGGATCCGAATCGATAAGAGCTCAAACCTCCGGCTGCCCGGGATAAAAAGGCATACCGGCCTACAGCTGCCTGATCATTACCTGCTTGTCCCCAGCCGCCCCGAATTTTCAAATCGTCAATGCTTTCGACGTTGAAAAACGGTTCGTCACTAAGGCGCCATGCCCCGGAGAAGGCGTAAAAATTGCCCCATCGGTATTCGTCATCAAAACCGTTACTGGCATCACGTCGGTAGGACACATCCAGGTAATATCGGCTGTCGTAGTTATAACTCATACGTCCGACCATTCCAAACCAAAATCTTTGGCTCCATCCGTAAAAGGAATTGTTGTTGGACAAATCACCGCTGTAACCAACCAGAAAAGGATTGTCGGGGATATTGAGGAGGTTATTCCCCGAAAAGTCTGAATTTTCTACCCGGTGCCTTTGGTCCTGGACCGCCGCTGTGATATTGAGATTGTGCTTGTTCGCAAAAACTTTATCGTAAATAGCGGTAAAATCGGATTGGTAATTGAAGATATTATTAATTCGATGACTCATATCACCCTGGCTATTGGGGGCATTGGGGGCATGTGTTCTGGGATCGATAGCTGCAGGATTATAAAATGAGTTTCGGGAAAATATATCAAGACCAAATCGATCTTGAATGGTATAATCCATATTCAGGCTGCCCCGAAAGGTCAGACTTTTGAATGGAGAAATTTCCGCATAAAACTGCCCGAGATTTCTTTTGATGGTAAAAGCACTGGTATTGATATCGGCATAAGCCAGGAAATTGACGTTGGATCCCTGTCCATATATTTTGATACCTTGCCAGGCATTACCAAAACGATATGGGTCAAGTACCCGGGCATAACCCTCAGGGTCATTGGGGTCGCGCAAAGGTTGCCAGGGAGAAACATCTGCAATTTCCTGAAGCTGGGAACCATTGAGCAAAGATCGCTGATGCGTATATTTATAATTTACTCCCAGCCGGGCCCAATCGGTGACATCGACATTGACATTGATCGCACCGGTATACCTTCTCATTTCATCCCCGTACATGACACCAAGCCGATCGCTCATCCCGCCCGAAATGTAATAATCCAATCGGTCTGTAGCGCCCGAAACCTTAACGTCATAATCCTGCTGAAAAGCATTCTTATTGACCAGTTCATCCTGCCAGTCGTACGTCGTCCGATCGCTGATGTAATAAGGACTTTGTGGGTCAAACTGAGGGTTAAAACTGGTCAATCGGTTGGCATCGGAGGGCTCCAGTCTTCCGTACAGGTCTTCCTCGATGTTCACATCGGGGTTGTTGCTGTTGTTGTACATTTCATGGGCCAGATCAACGAATTGCTGCGTATTTAACAGATCATAGGTGGGAATATTCTGGATTCCGAATGAGGAATTCATCTCTACGATTGGCACATCAGACCTCCCCCTTTTGGTGGTGATCAACACAACGCCATTGGCTGCCCGACTTCCATAAATAGCTGCAGCGGAAGCATCTTTGAGGACCGAAATCGACTCAATATCATTGGGGTTGATCAGGTTAAATAGGTTGGGGGGAGTGCTCAGACCAAAGCCGCTGATTAAATCCTCGTTCCCCGCTCTGGGTGGTTCAATTATCTGGCCGTCTACTACATATAAGGGCTGTGAATCCCCATTCCAGGTACCGATTCCTCGCACAAAAATTTGAGGTGCCTCGTTGGGATCACCGCTGGCATTGATCACCCGCACCCCGGTGGTATTTCCCTGTAGGGCAAACTGAGGGGAAATCGCACCGATTTTTTCGATGACTTCAGCCCCTACCGTACTGATCGAACCGGTGAGGTCTTTCTTTTTCTTCTCCCCAAATCCGATGACGACGACTTCTTCCAGAGTCTCGGAATCTTCAGAAAGGATGACATTCATCATCCCGCTGGTCGATACGGGAACTTCCTGTGTTTGATATCCAATATAAGAAATGATCAATACGGCATTATCATTGACGTTTTCCAGGATAAATTCACCGTTGTAGTCGGTAGCGGTACCCTTGGTGGTTCCCTGAACCTGGATATTGACGCCGATCAGGGGTTCGCCTGAATTGTCAGTTATTTTCCCTCGCACGGTATCCACCAGGAAGGGGATTTCCCTTTTGTAACCAAAATCAGAGTTCAGACGCTGGAGGGGTTTGAGCTTGTCCACTTTTGGTCTGGGCAGGAGAAACACCTGCCGATCCATTATTTTGTAGCTGGTTTTGGAATCCTTAAACAACTGATCCAAAATCTTTTCGATGGTCACTTTTTCCACCTTGATGGACACCTTTCGGTCCAAATCGACGTCTTTGATTTTGTAGACAAATTTAAATTCGGAGTTGCTTTCGATCGTTTCGAGAAGTCGTTCGACCGAAACATCAGCCATTTCCAGCGATAATGGCGTTTCCTGGGAATAACTGCCATTCGCCTGAAGGGTTAAAAATGTAGAAAAGAAAACCAGAACACTTAGCTTCATCTTGAGATCTATTTTCCATTTAAGATGGCTGCATTTTCTTCGGCATAGAAGTTTTTTCATATCTTTGGTTAGTTGATGTGGTTAAAAAATTTAATCGCATTTTGTCAGAATCGGGAGATGCGTCACCATCTACCCGATTTTTTTATCTTTACATTGTACTATTTCATAGGCTCCTTCTTTTTTATTCAATTAATACAATATCATTTTCCATTGAAATCTCAATGTTATAAATCGCTTCAAAATAATTCAGGACGGTCTTAAGGGGTACATCTCCAAAACTGGCATTGAATCGTTCCCGGGCCAGTACTGCATTGGAGTTCCGGATGACCACGTTGTATTTTCGTTCCAACTTCAAAAGAATGTCGTTGAACTTCATATCCCGAAAAACGAGTTCGCCCTTGATCCAGGAGGTATATATGGAAGTCGGAACCATAGACATGGAAATCGATTTATCCGATTTTTCAAAACTGGCTTTGTAACCCGGCTGAAGGATTTGCTCGTCCACGATTTCCAGGTTTTCATTTTTAGTATCCAGACTCACTGATCCATCTACGAGGACGACATCGGTCCGATCATCTTCAGGATAGGTGGATAAATTGAACTTTGTACCCAATACCCTGACGTCCAGATCACCGGCGTGCACGATGAAGGATTGATCTTCGCTATGGGCCACGTCAAAAAAGGCTTCACCGATGATTTCGACCTCCCGATGTGACGCGCTTTTCGGAAAGTGAACAGGAAATTTCATGGTCGTCCCCGAATTGAGATGAACCACGGTACCATCGGACAATTCGATTTCAAATCGTTTGCTGTAGGGGATCCTGAGGGTATTGTATACCGTTGTTTCGGTTTTTTGATTGCCGGAATATACCAGGCGGTTTTGTTGTTGTTGGCCTACAATATTTCCTAATTTATCATGGACCGTGCGGATATCGTTGGGGTCGATCACTTCGATCTCTCCGTTGCCTAGTTCGAGGGTGATTACATCTTCCCTGGCAAAATCGCTCTCTGCGGTTTTACCTAAAAACGATAACAGCGAAACATTGGTAAAAATAATGCCTTGCTGGTACAGAATCCCACCGCCGGCGATGAGTAGGAAAAGAACCACGGCGGCGTATTTCCACAGGGGCTCATAAAATGACCGGCGTCGTTGAGATTTTCGGGAAGGATTGGAGATGATTTCTTTGTAAATCCGATCCGCTGCTTCCTGATCCAGTGATTGGTGTTCGTTCAAAAATTCCAACACTTCATCGACCGTGGGCATTTCTCCCGTGTTGGCTCCACGCTGGAAAAATTGGAGAACCTCCCCGTATTCCTCCTCGGTACACTCGTTCTTCACATACTTCAATAGAAGTTCCCGTATATTTTTTTCCTGGTCCATAGCCAATTTCTGCCTTTAACAAGCACATTACACCCGGGAAATGAAAAAGTACTATCGGGTCATAAAAAATTTTTGAAAAATTCTGACCGAAGGTGATCTCGAAAGATTAAAAGAACCGCAATCAGGCGGCAGCACAAAAGCATGAAGTAATTTATTTGGAAGCGCTATCAGCCCACATACTTGCGATCATACGAAGCGTTTCACCGACCAGCTCCCGGCCACCTTCGGGACCGATCAACGTGCTTGAAGCTACCGCTCCATATGCACCCCCATTGATCGATCTTTCCGTCGGCAGGTATGACCCGCCTCCAGCCAATTGAACAAGAAAGGTTTGCAAGGCCGGACTTTGAGCTTTTATTTGTATCCCATAATCGAGGTAGAGTTCAAACGGATTCGTGGCAATCGCGATCTCGTCCAGTCGTATGGTGTGGATTTCAATCGGGATGGTTCTTTCGTTCTGTTCAAGGCGATACCGATCCTCCACATTCGAAAACCACCTGTACCTACCGTACGCCTGGGTAATGTTCCGATACCATCTTTCTTCCTGCCTCTTTTCCGGATGAGAATTGAGGTCGAGCGCCAGCGAATCATATATGGATTTCCAATGTTCGACTCCAGCGCGGGCATCAGCCAAATCATTCGGAGACAGCAATCTTCTGGTCAGATGAACGGTTTCCGTTTTTTGCTCCATCCTTGGATTCCATAAAATATTTTCCCGCATAGCCGGATAGATCGAAATGGCAGCCTGACCCAAATCCCGGGCGATTTGTTTTCGCCGGCCTATTGATCCCTGTCCGAATCTCTCATCCGGGAATAACAACCTTTGCATTCGTTCCTCCGCGGCCTGATCATACATAAGGTGTGGAGACTGATCTCCGGCCGCACTGCATTGAGCCAGAAGAGCAAGATCATATCCCAGATGAAACCGCAATTCTTTTCGCACATCGTGCCAATAATCCGCACTCAGGCGGTATTCAGTTTCGCTAACCTGAGAAGGACAGGCCACGTTCATTACGATACCGGTCAATCGTTTGTCCGCATCCCAGGTGTATATCAAATTAACCGAATGATCTTCATAGCCCTCGATGTGGCTAAAATCCGGGTGATTGGTATTTCCATACATCGTGGAGCTTCCCACAAACGAAGCCTGGAGTCGATTGCGACCGACCACAGCATGCGATATTCCATAACTAATTCCTCCGACTTCCCTGTTCTTCCAGGCTTCTATCACACCACCTGCTATTCGTCCTGCGATAAACTCCAGGTACTCGTATGGTGACATTGCGTCAAGGTCTACCCCATATCGGTTCTTAATGTCCGTTTCAGTGCCACAATAGGGGGCGGAATGAGAATGGGTCGCATTGAGAATGATATCATTCTCTTCGATTCCGGTGACTTGTTCCGTGACCAGTTGACGGACCGTATGGAGAAGGCTTTTGGATTTCTCATCCCGGGTTCCGTCGCTGATGCTGACCAGATCACAGCTTACGAAAATTACTTTTTCGGAGGTACCGGGATCCGAGCCAGACTCTAAAACAAGGACTGTGGCGGTCACGGGATCCAAAACACCTTCTGATACCCTCGCATGGAATTGCCCCGCAATCAAAACGGGTCTGTCCGGGGTAATATCGACTTCTGACCAGCCAATTTTCAGGCTGTCCTGACCAATCAGAGGGTGAACAAAAAAGATATGTAAAAAGAAATACAGTGCAGTGGGGGATGCTATTCGGAAGATCATTACTGGGTTTAAAATACTTACAAAGCCTTCTCCAATATGCAGAGATGCACCAATATAAATGTTTTTGGAAGAGTTTCAGTCTTTAAATCTAAATTCTTGTCAAGATAGTGGTGCGCGAATGATGGTCTGGAATCTGGTGCAAATCCAATTTTGAATTTTACAATCCATATTGAATGGCCATCCAGGTCGCAAACAGGACCAGCCACGGTGTCACGCCCTGGGCTTTTAAAAAGTCCCGGATGGTTTTGAGCGATTTGCTCATTTGGTTCTTGACCGTGCTCAGCGAAACCCCCAATTCCCGGCTGATCTCCTCGTAACTCTTGCCTTCAAAACGGGACATTTCAAATATTCGTTTCCGACCAGGAGGCAATAAATCCAAAGCTTCCTTCTTGATTCTCTCCATTTCCCACTCCTGGATTTTGAGTTCCACACAATCGGTACAATCGGGGTAAAGGTGAAATACCTCCTGACGTAAATCCCGGTTGCGCGCAGCCTTCCGTAAAAAATTAAACGTGAGATTGCGGGTAATCGTAAACAGGTAGGATTTGATCGAAAGATCGGGATTCAATTCGGTACGGTGCAGCCAAAGCCTGGTAAAAACATCCTGGACAATTTCCTCCGCATACTCGTTGTTTTTGAGGAAACTAAAAGCGTAAGTATACACATCGTCGCGATAGGCATTCCATAGTTCCTGGAATGATTCTTCATTGTGGGATTTCAAACCGACCACCCATTCTCGGTCTGTATTTACTTCCCGATCCGACATGTTATTTTAAATTTCATCACAATCCAGACTTCGTGCGTAAGTGCAAAATCCAAAATGTTGGATTTTAGCCATACACCCAGGTTATCCTTTAACATACATGCTGGGGTGTTTCCGCCCAGGCAGCACAATATTAATAAAAATTTAATGAATAAACGTTTTTTAATTCAAAAATTTTGAGTCGATTCTCAACCAAAGCCTCACTTTTACCAATTTCGGGATATTTTTTACAGATTTAAAGAATACCACCGGAGATCAAAAAACGAAAACTCCATTTGGGTCTTCCTCAACGTTGTGGATTTGGAATCCTAAGCAAGCAAATTTTTGTAGGAAGGCTCCATGTGCCAGGCATTAGGTACGTGATGCTTATGGCGAGGTTATTTCTGTCGTATCGAAGAAGCTAAACCGCATATAGTCATAGCTGCATAAGGCTTTTGATGATGAAGCCAGGGCGAAAAAGAATACTTCAGAAGGGTTACGAATATATTGACTGGTGCACCATATAGTATCTGAGTAGAACATTTTTCATCCATCTATCAGTACCGATGGGCACCCGGTGTAATGTAAAGACATACGCCAGGTAAATAATACTCACACCCGTATTATACGATCTTCGGCCGTATAATCCCAGGCCGGAGCACCACCACACTTCGAGTCTTCAAGACATCGTGACCGATCCCCCGCAAAGAGACCTAGTGCCTTTGTTGCGCCTTTGTACCAGGGTTATCGATGGGACGTGGCTGCAAATATTCCCACACCTCCTGGCTCACCTCTTCGGTATAATGCAGAAAAACGAAAGTACCTCGTTTATTGGAAACGACGATGTCCATTAATCCATTCCCGGTCAAATCTCCAGTTTCCACCTCTACACCTACACCAGAATTGTAATCGATGAGGTACGGAACAAAATGAGGATCTTTCGAATCCTGAACCAATTTGAACCAATATAGTACGGCGGCATTATTGTGAAAATAGTACCCGTCGGGTCCATGGGCCCAGAACCGCTTACCGGTAACCAGATCCTTAACCCCATCCTGATCTATATCAACTAGATCGATCGCATGGGCCTCTGCAAACCGGACACCAAACCTGTTATCTGATTCCTTATCGCCCATGATTAGGTGTTGCTGAAACGTAATTTCTCCATCATGTCGTTTTTGCTCGTACCAGGCCATTCCCCATCCATGAGCGTTTAAGGTGGTGATCACGTCGTTCAGACCATCTCCATTTACATCGTAAGCGTACATTTGAGCACCGCCCGGACCAAAGTCTGCGGGATGATATTTCCACTGTTGATCCAGCCTATCCCGACCCGGATTCTGCCACCACCCTTTAGCCATTATGATATCTTCGAGTCCATCTCCGTTTATATCCCCAATCCCAAAGCCATGGGTGAATTTCCCCCAATCCTGTTGCTCATATATCCGGACAAAATCCCATGGGGCCTTTACATCTTCCTGATTCCGTCGGGCATAACCTAAATACCCGTCTGTGTGGAAAACCAGTTCAAGTTTTCCATCTCCATCCAAATCATAAAAATGTGGAGATTCGTTGTCAACTCTGGAGTGGATCAGGTGTTTTTCCCAGTACCCTGAAGCTCCTCCCGGATTTTCAAACCAAAATGCAGATTCTCCCGGGAATCCTACCATCAAAATATCCACGTATCCATCCCCATTTATATCTTCTGTTTCAATAAAAAAGTTGTCTGAATATTTGTAGGGATCGTGTTCAACGACTTCATAATATGCCTGTTTCTCAACAAAGTCTGGACCGGCATACCAATACGGTCCGGCAATTACATCGGGATACCCATCATTGTTAATATCACCAATGCCAGCTCCTTCACCGTAAAATGTCTCCGATAACTGTATTTTTTCAAATCGATGCACGGTTTTGGTTTGGGCATTCACGTTACAAGCCCAGACTCCTACGCACAGCCATCCCGCTATAAAAAGTAAATATTTCTTGTTATTCATGATTGCAAATTTTTCGGATAGCCCAATAAATCCTCATATTAAAAGACCGGAATTCTAAATATATGAATTTTCCATGAAAGCCAACATCCGGGAGCCGTGGTGCCGGGACAGAATCGGAGTAGTGATCGTTTCGCTGGCAAAGACAGTATTAGGCATAGCTGGCTGTAAATTGATGAATTAGGGGCTATGGTAGTTGTTCTGGTCTGAGTATGGAAAATAAACCTGGAGGTTAAACAGGTATTTCCTATGAAGTAGTGATCCGGCCAGGCTTTAATCACGTTCTACCCCAAGGGCCGGTGAAATGTTTCTTCCACAGATGTGAAATCGATTTGATTCCCGACCCATGCGAATCAACATTACCAAATATCCCAATGAGTCCGGATCCCGATTTGAAAGGGGACCAGGGTATACCGGGTAAAATATTGAGCATACTCGGCATCAGATCGATATTCAAAATCCTTTTGATTGAAAAGATTAATGGCATACAAACCCAGGTTGAAATTCTTCACCATGAAAAAATCAAATTTTGCACCTAAGCCTTGAAATAATTCATGCTTCTGACCATATTGCGAAAGTTCAAAATTGACCTCTGCGTGTATTTTTTCACTCTGACTGATGTACAACAACCCCAATTTCCCTTTCCAGGACCGATTGATAAATTTATGTCCGGAAATACTTTTTCGGATATCGAGGCCGTACCCAAAACTCCCTGTGATTCCATAACTCCACCACCTTGAATCCAATTCCAATTCATGATTAATAATTTGAAATTTATGATCGTATCGGCTTTCATTCAAAATGTACGTGTTGCGAATTTGAAAATAATTTTGAATCAATGATATCTGAAGCGGAACTTCAAAAATTTTATACTTAAAATTACCGTTCCACCTCCCTTCTTTGCCGGGATTAAACAACAATACCCTCCGCCCCACCAACAGCCCTCGTTGTATTCCGAAGGATTCTTTACTCAAATAATCAACATAGTTTCCTTTGAGTTGAAATGAAAAATGATCGTATGCCGATTCTTTGGAAAGATTAAACTCGATACCGACCTGAGATTCGATTGGTTTTTCGACCGGTCCCCCAAAAAGGAGATAACTGCCGTCATTATATCCCACAGGTCTGATGCGATGAGGTAATATCCAGTCCTTATTCCACGTCAATTTCAGCCCCATGGTGTATTTCTGCGAAATTTCATAATTCATCGAAGACATAAACCGATAAAGAAATTCGGGGCCATAATGGGGCAAGTCTTCTTGTATTTCCATTTGGTAAATACTGAATTTTATCATGGATTCGGCATCAAAGTGAAACCTTCCTCCACCCCTGATTTTATCAAAATTCATTTGTACGCCAAACCCATTCTGCACTACACTGCTTTCCTGAAAATCGAGCAGGGCATTTGGGCTGGTTTGAGGAGTTCTATATACCTGTTGGTTTGACCGATAGTAATCATGCCGCAACTTAAAGAAAAGGCTATGATTCCCCACTCTGGTTTTTACCCCCACGGCATTATCCACTGTCCATAATTTGGAATTGAGCTCATCCAATATCGGTTCATTCGTTTTAAAAAGAAGACGATTCCGTTGATTATCGCTTTGAAATTCTTCGTCATAATCCAGCAAGCTGGCATCGAAAGTCAACTGGATTTGGAGCTTATTTGATAAAGCCTGGCTCCAGGTAAATTGGGACTGGAAAGCATAGGATCGATCTAATGCAATCCGCTCATTCTTGTGTTCGACAATATCTCCAGCGTAATTCTCTGATCGGGACGAATTTTCAGAAGGTATACTTCCCTTGATAAGCCAGTTGATAAAGGTGTTTTCTTTAAAATATTTGTATTCGTTTTCAATCCGGTGCTTAACTTGATGTACTTGATTCTTAGCGGACGAGTTATATGAGAATACAGAATCCTGCAAATACAATAGGGTTCCCTGGTAAGCAATAAGCTGATCTCTGATACCAGTTGGGTTATACACCAGACGGTTTTTTCCATGCTTACCGATGGTAAATCCGGAATGATATATCATTTCAATGGTTTTCCGATTGTTATAATATTCAAATGGTAAATCACGCGGAGGAAACAGGTTTACGCTATAGGCTTGTTCAAATCTATCCTGTAAAAGCTCACGATTATATTCGTTATGGGCAAACGGGCTAGGATTATATGTGGAAGCCTGGGTTATATGACGCGCAACATTTAAAAAGCCTTTATAATTTGGGGTGAAAAAATAAGTTTGGGCTCTCAACTCATTCAACCTTTGTTGTGAAATACTGGCATCCAGGGATAAAGATTTTTTGACCTTCCCGTCCTTTACGGTGTTCAGGCGAAGTGCTATATCCGGTCGGTTAAAATATTGATCCAGGGGATTCTCAAAATAGAATTGAATGACATCCATGGATTCAAAGTCTGAAGCCGACAACTGGTACAAAAAATTGATGTAATTTGAACCGGTTATATCCATTTGGTCGATCAGAATTCGTCGAATAGGTTTATTGTTAAAGGTGATGTAAGAGTCTTCCAATTTAAACCGGTTATCCTTTTCCAGGAGTTCGGTCAACCGATCAAATCGTACCGCTTCCGTCGAATCAACCGGTATATGAATGGTGTCATATTCAGATAGGTAGGTGGATTCTATCACTATAGGTGTAATTTCATGAAATTTTGGGATCAGCGGTATAATCATTACACGATTGTCCAGATTCCTGTATAGGAATACTGTGTCCAGATGATGGTAGTTGATGTGATTCACGGATATTTGGATCGAGTCATTATCCCGTAATCTGGGTATTAAAACAGATGCTTTGCCCTTCTCATCGGTAAGATCAAACGATGTGCGAAGTGATCCGGAATCCGGATAATGTAGAACTACTCCAGCATTTTCTATATCTGTTACTTCGATGGAATCTATCACATGAAATTGAATGTATTCCTGAGCCTTTGAATCATTACTTAATAGAATGCCCAGTAAAATAATCATTAGGGTAAAAGGGAAAAAATGTACCGCATCTAGCCTGGACATAATGGGCTATTTCAAGGAGATCGTATCGAACCAGAAGTGTGAAGTAAAATCTAACCATTCCTTAAACTGAAGAATGGTACTTCTTAATTTAGGACAAATAGTATATTGATATTCAATGCCATTCATCGATTTCCAAATCTATATAGTAATTGATTCAGGTTATGGCCCACAATCCTCAAAACATTCCAAATACGTAGCAGTAAATTTGGTTTCGCAGGTTTTACAGTCCGGACCACCAAAATATTTAGTCATTTCATTGACATAGCTTTCTAAAACCAGACCATACTCACACCAATCCATAGAGGCAGTTTGTGCAATATTCCTCTTGATGTTTTGGATGTCTTCCTTATTCTCTCCGGAAATGGTCTGGAATTTTTTCAAATGCCAGGAGACTCCGTCCACTGTTCGGGACATGCTGATGATTAGTCCCGGAAGGCCTCCGAATTGTTCCGGGCCAGCAGGAATGGGCGTATCCGGATCAAACCATGCTGTGTAGTCTTTACATCGATAGTTCATTACGGCTTTTCTGCACCGAATGTTATCAATCGATCTATATTCATCTTCGATGGTCCATTTCAGGTCGACCAAGCTATCTCGAACCAGGACCATGGGAATCAAGTTCGGTCCCAAAGCGTAGGTATCTGCGTTTTCGCTGATTCTACCCGGATCGGGCAAAGATCGGTAAAAGGTATTGGAAGATCGTTCCTTAAATAAATCAAACTCTATTTTCGCAGGTTTGATATAATTGCTCCGATCGATGGTAAGTGGTAATGTTTCATCCTGGCTTACAGCATTTTCTAATGTTGTCTGGAGTTCTGTCTCCCCCATCGAAAGAATGGATTGGATGCTCCATGTGGACAGGTGGGAAATCAGATAATCGTCATACCTTTTCTGGATTTCAAGCAGAACATGAGCTCCGTTAAGCGTTGAGATTTGGTAGTGTATCTCAAAATTATTTTGCCCCTGCAGATTGATTCCGAACAAAATCAATAACAAGAATCCCCTCCATTCTTTCATAGGTTTACTAAATTAAATTGAACAAAAAACGCAAGCCGTTGTGGGAGAATAAATTATATTTTTAGATTTTACCAGCCACCACGACTTCCTTTCGGAGGTAACGGTCTAGTTGTTGGAGGAATTACCCTTCTAAAGCCCCATATAGTGGCTCTTCTTGTGCATGCAGCAAGTGCTTGGTAAGCTTTTTCACAAGCTTCATTTGGCGAATTTTTGGAAGTACCCCCTCCTTCACATTGCCCTTCAATGCCTACTCCAAAGTTTGCTGCCAATTTAACTGAAACCTTGCAGGTGTAATCAGGAAAAGAAGCATCTTTAATTTGCTTTGTGAATGTTAAATATTCACTACTCAGCAGGAATTGGCTTGAAAAGTTGGTTGCATGCGCATCCGTAATTGAAATCATTGCTCCTAACAGAAGCAAAGTAGTAATTAAACATTTCATGACTATTAAATTTATTAATAAAATACTATTTTAATCACTTACGGAGCGGCACGTCAAATCTTACCTTATAACAAAAAACTGTTATTAGCGGAATAACCATATGTTATACATTTCAATATTAAGCAATTTT
Source organism: uncultured Bacteroidota bacterium (assembly GCA_937952445.1). Lineage (GTDB taxonomy): Bacteria > Bacteroidota > Bacteroidia > Chitinophagales > Saprospiraceae > Membranihabitans. The sequence continues at coordinate 18,977 of CALGAA010000213.1, forward strand.
TGACAAAAACTCAAATAACAACATTATTTAACATTTTCATAACTTTTATTGTGCCGTTTTTTGCTATTACTATGTTGTTGATATGTAAAAATCGTCGCCCTACAGATAATTTGGGTAGCTAACCAACGATAGAGGTCCTGACCCAGTTAAATAAAATGTGAATGATAGGAGATCGCTGGCCTTTGAGCCTTTGAGGCTGCTTCTCCGTTGAAACGACGAGTCCTCTTTGGGCTATGGAAAACTCGATAGTTGTGTATAGCCTGACGAGGAACTCACCATCCACAATCTATACGGGCTATCCATGCTTGCCACCATTTCTCCTCATTGCTCCCCTGAATAGATGTTTAATTCAGATTTATTCTCACTTAATCAACCGCTCCAGGGCATCATGATGATCATCCTCCCGGAAAAAGTTTACATCGATAAATTGGATTTGATCGGAATATCCTTCTCGTTCGTACTTCTTTTGCGCCATCGACCAATCCTTTGCAAAGGAATCCATCGGGTAAAGATATCCAGTCGGTGTAATTCCTCCAGCTACGATGAGTGGCCGCGGAGCAATCAGTGCAGCAAGATCCCCCAGGTCATAACCTGTCAGGGCACCCGGAACCAGACTGAAAACAAACTGCGGGTCATAGTATTTATTTTGCACGAATGCAGCATAAGATGCATACGGCCGGATCAGTAAAAACCTTGAGAAAACGGAATCTAATGCGCCGATATGCAAGAGAGTCGGTGCCATTTGGCCGGAGGCAATTCCATAAACTTCGCCACTTTCATTTCCGGATTTAATGTACCTGGCGAGTTTGGTGACGTCAGAAGCCTGGATACCCACGATACTTCTCCCGATCAGCACAGCTGTATACCACACATTGTAAGAAACGTTACCGATGTAAGCATCCCCTTTCAAGGATCCACCTCCCAATTCACCTACACCCACCATATCAGGAACATAAATCGTAAAGCCACGGTCGATCAAATATTCCAATTCGGACATCGGAACGGCATTTTTGCCATTGGGATGCAGGTAGACGACCGATTTCCCATTGGGGTGGGGAGGTAAGTATTCCAGAAAGGGAAACACATAATCTCCTTCGCCTTCCATATAATGCATTCGAACCATATAGTTGCTATGGGTCTGTTGTCCAACATAAATCGGTTTATGCGGATCCGTGGGATTTTTATACCCCGAGAGCTCGACCACAGCCTGCCTCAATTCCATGTTATCATCTTTGGTAATCGCTCTTTTCTGTTGGAGATTTTCAAGTACAGGTCCTGCAGCTTGCTCAATCAGCGAGAAAACGGTTTCGCCCCCCAGGGAAGTAGCTACCTGCCCCGTGGTCGTTTTTTGAAAATCATGAAAACTTAAAAATTCCACGTCCAACTCCTCCGGATTCCCGGGGTGGTTCAGGTGTGTTTGAAAAAAAAGATACATCGCTTCCCGGTTCTTTCTGGTATACCCGTGGCCGTATTCGTCTTCTGTAAATTCCAAATCATCGTGGTGGCCAAGCATTCCAAAGACGTTTTTTGCTCTGTTGAAGGTTTCGTAAGCCCCCTGGATACTAAAAAAGTCGTTCGTAGTCGCCATAATCAAGGTGGGTTTCGGAGCGCGTGCCAGGATAAAATCGAGGTGGTCGATTTCATTTTTGAGTCCGTGGTATAAATTCTGTTCTCCGTCCTGAACTCCAATCGATTCGATCAACCGACGATAACTGGTGATGTAACCCGCCGGCGCACTGGCCTTCACCCGTTCATCCAAAGCAGATATGTAGGCCGTTTGGGTGCCCCCTCCAGACAACCCGTGGACCCCAATCCGATCGGCATCAACTTCTGGTCTCGAACACAAATAATCAATGGCGCGGATGCCATCCCAGGTAAAATACTTTGCGACAGATTCACCAATCAAAAAGGACTGAACCGAGGGGTAGGAATGTTCCTGCGTAGACCGGCCGTCAAAATCTGATTTTTCCTTCTTTTCATCAAAATATTGAGAGCGTTCACCCTGGCCAATCGGATCGATAGCGAAGACGATAAATCCTTTTTTCACCAGATTGAGTAAGGGTAGTTGATAGGACTTCCGGCGGTAGGCTTCCGTGCTATGGCCCGAACAAAATAAGATAGCGGGAGCCGGCCGGGGCGTTTCGTGGGGGATAAAGAGCGTCCCGGTGACGTAAAAGCCGGGGAGAGATTCAAATATGATGTTTTCGAGCGTATAGCCCTCTTTGGATATGGTTTTGGTAATACGGGCATTCAGGGGCGTTTTAGCGGGCTCACCCCCCAGGACTTTCCACATCGTTTCTTTGATATGGGATTGATACTCCTGAAAAGACTCCTGATTTTGAAACCTTTGATTCCCGGATTCAAATTCATCTATGATCGCAATGGCTTCCGATGACAAATATTTTACCAGCGAATTGTTGGCGTCGTCAAATTTGATCCAGCTCAGGACATTCGTTGGATTTTGTCCGTTCGTCGGCAAGACATGGACCAGTAAAAAGATTATAAATACAACATTTCTATAGTATTCCATAGCGATCTTCTTTGAAGTTAATCCTTGTTTTCACCCTTGTCCCAGCACTGACAACAACTCAACTAAAACTATCAAGCTTTCAAGCTTGAAGGCTAGTGATGAATCAAGGTTTTGGACCAGTGTCCGATTGAGCGATCGGAAGATAATACATTTCCGTTGGAAATCCATCGTACTGACGCAGGATTTGCGGTTAGTTCAAACCTGGCCAATCCAAGATTATTTCAACTCCTCCAGATACTCCACCGCAAATTTCACATCCGCGAGATTGTCCTCCCAGTCGT
>CALGAA010000214.1 GCA_937952445.1 uncultured Bacteroidota bacterium
CGCATGCGCGTATATTTTATGAAACTTCAGCAGTAGTTATCGTTGCCTTTGCCCTTTCATTACTGTTCGATTTTTTGGATGGTATTTCTGCCCGATTATTGGGTCAATCCAGCGAATTGGGTAGAGAGCTTGATTCCCTTGCCGATATGGTCTCCTTCGGAATTTTACCCACTTTCCTGATGGTCGACATTATAGAGCGAAGTACGGATATCACCACCATGCCGGTCTACGGAGTCATATTTATACTGGCGGCAAGTGCAGCGCTAAGATTAGCCAGATTCAACCTCGAAACCGGAGGTTCTCCCGAGTTCTCCGGTTTGCCCAGTCCCGCTATGGCCATAATAGCGTTTGGAATTTGGATCAACCTGGACGTTTCGATTTATCCGACTTTGGAAATATTGGGAGATCCCAACTTTATCCTCATACTATCCATTGCTTTAGCCCTCTTTATGAACGTACCACTCCGTTTTATCAAATTCGCTCCAGGGTGGGGACTGTCTCTCCACAAAATCCTGAGCATTTTATTAATTTTCATATTTCTGGCTGGTTTGTTCATCAGTTGGCGTATATCTGTTTTGATCACGGGATTGTCATACCTGGTTCTTTCCCTAATGCTCCCTCTGTTCTCCGACCCTCAACCGGATCATCGTTAGTGCTCACCGGACCTTAAGTACGTGATAGTTATAACGAGCTTATTATTTGTCATATCGAGGCAACTAAACCGCGTATAGTCAATGTAGTACCTAAGGGTTCAGATGAGGAAGACAGGGCGAAAAAAATTCCGTCATCATTGTCACTAACTTCGTGGACTAGTGTTCAAAGTTACTCCCCCACAAATACCAAAACATTAAAAAACGTATTTCTCTCCCACTGTCATTTAAATCCCACGCTTCACTGCATCAGTCCAGTCCCAGGTTCCAATACAACTCAACCACAACCTGATTTCCATAATACTATAAGCATTATCCGGGTATTCCGATCATATGATCAAATTTTTTCTTTATATTTTTAAAAATTTGAATTTTTTTTGAGTGGGTCAGGTTATAATTTTAAGCGAACTACTAAAGCTAAATATGATTAAACTGTCACTCAACGAATGGTGGAGTACATTATCCGGAACTGAACAGATTTTTTGGATCATGGCTATTATCTCATCAGCCGTTTTCCTCTTGGTATTTGTGGTCAGCTTACTGGGATTTGATGCAGACTCCGAAATGGAATTTTCCTCCGATGCAGATGCCGAATTAGGAGGTCATGACCTTCCTGTTTTTAGTATAAAAGCCATTACAGCCTTTTTTACTTTTTTCAGTTGGACAGGTGTATTGCTTACAGGCGAAGGAAGGTCGATCTGGGAGATCGTTCCCTACTCCATATTTGCGGGAATAATAGCCATGGTTTTGGTCGTCTTCCTACTCAAGAAATTTTCCGATCTCACCGAATCGGGTACAGCAGATCCACTTGATCTGATCTTTGAAAAAGGGGATGTATATCTCCCTATACCAGCGAGGGAAACCGGCATTGGTAAGGTTCATGTCACGCTTAACAATAGTCTGCGGGAAATGAACGCCATTACTCAGGATGATGAACCGCTTCAAACCGGTGAAAAAATCAGAATACTTGAAATTTTGCCAGAGAACACCCTCCTGGTTGAAAAATTCAAAGAATAATAATTTTATAAACTACACAACTACTAACTATGAGTTTAAATGCATCGCTTATTTTGGTCGCCGGCCTGATTGGACTGGTGATACTTCTCGTTTTATTATTTGTCACCAGGTATAAAAGGTGTCCCTCGGATAAAATCCTGGTAATTTACGGCAAAACCGGCAGCGGTTCTGCACGTACCCTGGCCGGTGGTGCCGCATTCGTATGGCCTGTCATCCAGGACTACGCCTACCTTGATCTGTCTCCCATCTCCATTGATGTTGATCTGCGCAATGCCTTGAGTCGGCAAAACATCAGAATCAACGTCCCATCCAGGTTCACAGTGGCAATTTCCAATCAGGAAGGTGTCATGGTCAACGCCGCTGAACGGCTTTTGGGTAAATCGAACAACGAAATCAGAGACATTTGCAAAGACATCATATTTGGACAACTCCGGGTGGTGGTGGCGACAATGGATATCGAAGAAATCAATGCAGACCGGGATAAATTTTTGTCCAATGTGGCTTCCAATGTAGGAAGTGAGTTGAAAAAAATTGGTCTCACGTTAATCAACGTCAACGTAACGGACATCGAGGATGAATCAGGATATATTGAAGCTCTGGGTAAAGAGGCTGCGGCTCATGCCGTGAACGAAGCCAAGGTACGTGTGGCTGAAAAGGAACGGGAAGGATCGGTCGGTGAAGCGTTGGCCTATAAGGAACGAAGAATTAAAGTGGCCAATTACGAAGCCGAGGCTTTGTCCGGTGAAGCTGATGCCAAACAGATTTCACGGGTTCGGATTGCGGAAGCAGATGCAGAAGCGATCGAAGGCGAAAACCAGGCCAAAATTAAAATCGCCCATTCAGAATCACTTCGGAGGGAACAGGAAGCTGAAGCCTTGAGTCGGGCTACTGCCACGGAAAAAATTCAGGCTGCAAAGGCAAGACAAGAAGCATACGAAGCAGAAAAAACCGCAGAATTGGCCCGGGCTGCACGAGAAAAAGCGCGGCAGGAAGCCGACGAGATCGTAAACGCTGAAATAGAGAAACGAAAAATCGCTATCGCAGCAGAAGCGGAAGCCGAACGGAAAAGATTGGTTGCGAAAGGAGAAGCCGACGCCATATTCATGAAAAAAGAAGCCGAAGCCAGAGGTATGTATGAAATCCTCGTGAAACAATCCGAAGGATTCGAGAAGATCGTCCGTGCAACCAACGGAAATACCAAAGATGCCGTTCTTATGATTATCGCAGATAAACTGGAAGAATTGGTCAAAATGCAGGTCGAGGCTATCAAAAACATTAAAATTGATAAGGTGACCGTCTGGGAAGGAGGCTCCGATGCCAATGGGACTTCCAATAAAAGCTCTACAGCTAATTTCATTTCGAGCCTCTACAAATCCGTCCCGCCTATGCACGATGTGTTTGACATGGCCGGCATGAATCTGCCCCAGTATTTAGGTTCCAAAACAGACCAGATCAACCTGGGGGAACACCTGGACGATGACCATGAACCGATCACTACAGCAAAACCAAATGGAAAGGATAAGACTGGACAGGAATAGGGATAATTGAGTAGATCAAATCCGGTATGATTTGTACTGTGAAGTGAAAAGAGATCCGGGAATTCCAAACTTTTCCCGGATTATTCAAAGTATTTATGGTCTACTCCCAAATTCAGTAATTAATTCCCTGAAGTAATATTTTAGGGTGAGTCCTGTAAGGACGACAGAAATAAAATTCCAAAACGCTGCTGTCAGTTACATATGGTAAAAACTGAAAAATTCTTCGATATTAAAAACTGATGTTGAGTGGTATAGTGTTTCAGATGCAAAGTTATTGCAACACATTCTAACATTTTCACACTAATACAAGCTGTATTTTGGCTATGATGTTAAACGTCAACGGGCTATGAACAACGAGAAGACCCTATTTAAGTATTTAAGGTAAGAAGGGTCTTCTCTGATTTAACCCGGATTGTGTCTGGTATTTGGCTTATGTAGGGTCTACGGGTATAATGTATCAGATGCAAATGCATGGCATACACATCAAAATATCTTTGCATAAAAACAAGCTAAATTGCGGTTATCACACAATATGTCAGCGAGTTGTGAGATCATGAGTACACCCTATATTGAGGTAAGGCATAACCGAATGTAGCTGAAAACCAAAGATGCTCTAGCCCTCTTGGATGAGGAAACTGGGATTGAAGTCTATTCATTGGCAGGAATTAAATTAACCCTGTGTACGGTAAAGGAAAGCAGCTTACCGGCCTGGGTAAATGTTCCATGCCCTATTCTGGTTAAAGGAATTTTATTACTGGTCAGCTTGAGGATTTATTTGACCTTAAAGTCAAAGGTAATTGTACCACACTGCCGGTCCACGGAGCTCTCAGAAAAACGATACTGCCTGGAAAATTTAATGGCTGTATTGACCAAATCCGGATCTCCGGTCGTACTTCCTCTTTGAGTAAAGGTAGCTTCAGAAACCTGCCCCGAACTGTTGACGCATACGCGAACTACAACACGACCCGTTTTTTGCGAATTTTCAACTACCTGAGGCACGTATTGTATCCGCCGCCCGTCAAGACCACCTCCTACAGACCCTTGTCCGGTTGATAAACCTTCCAGGTTATCTGAGCTTGGATCACCCAATGGATCGCCTTGATTACCTTCCGTATTTGTCTCACCTTTTCCTCCCCCAAACAAATCACCGAATTGTTTTTTCGCCTCAGCGAATTCGGCCTCTTTGCGGGCTTCTTCTTCCCTTTGCCGCTGTTCTTCCAATTGTTTTTGTCGTTCCAATTCCGCCTTTCTTCGCGCTTCCTCCTCTTCTTTTTTCCGAAGGGCAACGACATTAGGGTCTTCCTGGGTAATGATTTCTTCCTCTACCACGGGCTCTTCGATCACTTCAGGTTCGGAGGGTGGTGGAGGTGTTTCTTCTTGAGGCTGGGGTGGCACTTCTTCTTCCTGCTGCGTTTCCGGTTGGCTGTCCCCCCGCCCCATATCGGGCATACCAAAGCTGACCAGGATCCCTTCTTCCCCCGGGGGAGGAACCTGAAACGACATAAAAGGGAAAAGCAATAACAACAGCAATATTACATTAACTATGATGCTGGTTCGGACTGCTTTCTGTCGGTCCTGGGGATTTGTTTCAAATTCGTTCATGACACTTATTTTATCTCACTGGATCAGTAGCGATAATGGCTTGTGCTCCCAATCGATTCGCCAGATCCATCACCCGAACTGTGAAATCCAACTGACTGGTTTTATCCGCTGCGATAACGATGGTCGGTTTCTCATTTCCGCTATCTGATATACCAACACGCAATTCATTCTCAATGTTCCCCAAACTCATTTCGACCCCATTCAGATAATAGGTCCCATTGCTTCTGATCGAAATGGTATACGATTGAGGGGCTACCGTCTTGGACGAACTACTCGGCAAGGTCAGTCGCAATGCATTGGGGCTGACCAACGTCGAGGTGAGCATAAAAAAGATTAGCAGCAGAAAGATGATATCCGTCAGTGATGCCATACTAAACTCCGCACTAACCTTATTTCTTTTCTTCAGCGCCATATTTATGGTGTATTGACAGGTTCTTGCAATAAATCCATGAAATCCACCGCCGTCCGTTCCATTTTATAAACGACTTTCTCCACATTGGACACCAATAAATTGTATCCTATAAATGCGAAAATGCCCACAAACAACCCAAATGCGGTGGTGATCAATGCTTGGTAAATCCCACTGGCCAGTACATCCGGAGTGATGTTCTCCGCCGTAGCCATTTGGTAAAAAGCCATAATCATACCTGTAACCGTTCCAAAAAACCCAAGCATGGGGGCAGCTCCGGCAATGGAAGCCAGCGTGCTGAGGTTTTTTTCCAGGCGAAATAACTCCAGGTTCCCCACATTTTCAATGGAGGTATTCACATCTTTTAAGGGTTTACCTATTCGCATCAGCCCCTTTTCAATCATATGAGCAGCCGGGGAATCGTTGTTTTGGCACAGCGCTTTTGCACCCATAATATTTCCAGCCTGAACGCTGGCCCGGATGTTGTTCATAAAATTATCGTCGATTTTACTCGCTCTTTTTATCGCTGAATACCGTTCGACGAACACATAAACCGCGACAACAAACATCGCAATCAGAATCAGGACTATCACAATCCCGATCCATCCACTCTTTACGATCAGTTGAAACAAACTTTCCCGTTCGATCGTAGTGGTTTCTTCAAGTTGTACAGCTTGATCCTGAAGCAGCACCATAAAATGTAGTAGGTTCATATAATTTTATAGGTTTGAAGTGAACTCCAAAGTTAACAATTATTATATATTATCAATAGTTATAATACGTGGAATTTTAAAAAATATCGGGGGAATTTCCAAGATAGAATGGGATATATATTGATTTTATTATCTTATGCCCTCAAAATAATGATGTTCCAGCGAATAAAATTTTCTTAACGAGGATATCAGTATAGTTTTTCTAAATTTGAATCCAAACCAAAAAAGACAATATGCGACGAATCAAAAATGTAGCCGTTTTGGGCTCTGGGATAATGGGATCTGGAATTGCCTGTCACCTGGCCAATGCGGGATTTTCTGTACTGATGTTGGATATTCTCCCCAAAAATTCGAAAGAACATACAAGCAAAAATGCCTCTGCCCGCAATGCCGTAGCAGCTCAGGCACTTAACCAGGTGATCAAAAGCAAACCTGCTCCGCTCGTAACCAGGGAGCGAGCCAAAAACATCAAGATCGGTAATTTCGAAGATGATTTAGAAAAAATCAAAGATTGCGATTGGATCATCGAAGCTGTGGTAGAGCAGTTGGATATCAAAAAATCCCTCTTCGAAAAAGTCGATCAACACCGGAAGCCCGGCACCCTTGTTTCCTCCAATACCTCAGGTATTCCGATCCATCTGATGGCCGAGGGGCGGTCTCAGGATTTCCGCGAACACTTCCTTGGCACGCATTTTTTCAATCCTCCCCGCTATTTGAGGCTACTCGAAATCATACCTACCACGGAAACCAAATCTGAAGTGGTGGATTTCTTTATGAAATTTGGCGATACCTATCTTGGGAAGGATACGGTTAAATGCAAAGACACGCCCGGGTTTATCGGCAACAGAATCGGGGTAACCGCCATGGCCAAAACCTTTGAGTATACGGAACAATTGGGTCTCCAGCTTCATGAAGTTGATAAATTAACAGGCCCGGCCATCGGACGCCCCAAAACCGGAACTTTCAGATTGGGTGATCTGGTAGGACTGGACACCGCCGTGAAAGTGATGCAGGGTCTCATGCAACTTAGTCCCGATGATGAAGAGGTTCAGAAATTGGAAATACCCCGTTATTTAAACCACTTGATCGACAACAACTTTCTCGGCAATAAAACAGGGCAGGGATTCTACAAAAAAACCGACAAAAAAGACGACCAGGGGAAAACGGTCATTCTTGAACTGGACCTGAAAACCCTGGAATATAAGGAAAGTACCCCTTCGGACTTAAAAAGCCTTCAAACCTCCAAACAAATCGAATCTGTTCCCAGAAGATTGAAAGCGCTTTGGAAGGTAGAAGATAATGGAGCGGAATTGATTCGAAGAACTTTAGCCTTTACATTTTTGTATTCCGCCGCCCGGATACCCGAAATTTCAGATAATATATTTAGTATAGATGACGCTTTAAAGGCCGGTTTCGCCTGGGAATACGGACCATTCGAGTACGCTGATATGATCGGTGTAGATGAAATGATTGAAGTCGGTACTTCTTTGGGAATGAAAATACCTGACTGGATCCGTGATTTTCAAAGTTCCGAAAACGAGTCGTTCTACAAATTAATAGACAATAGACCCCATTATTACAATTTAAAAACAAAGGAATACGATCTCGTACCCGGTACTGAGGATAAAATCCGGATGTCGTATTTCAGAGATCGCACACCGGTGTTCCACAATGATGAAATCATTCTTCATGACATCGGAGAAGGAGTGTTGGGACTGGAGTTTACCAGCAAATCCAATGCGATCGGTGAAGGAATCCTCCGGGGCATTCACGAATCGATCGAGATAGCAGAGTCGGGCGACTGGTACGGTCTCGTGATCGCTAATGATGGAAAAAATTTCACCGTCGGCGCCAATTTGATGCTGATCGGGTCTTTGGCTTACCAACAGCAATTTGACGAACTCAACGCTGCTGTAAAATTGTTCCAGGATACGAGCATGCGTATCAGAACAAGTAAAATCCCTGTCGTAGCTGCTACCCAGGGGTATGTTTTTGGTGGTGGATGTGAATTTGTCATGCATACTGACAGTACCATCGCCTCCACAGAATCATACATCGGACTGGTCGAAGTGGGGATCGGGGTATTACCGGGTGGAGCCGGATCCAAGGAGTTCACGGTGCGGGCATCCGATGCGTACAAAGATTCCACCGTGGCCAATAACATACTCATGGATTGGTTTAAAATTATCGCCATGGGTGAAGTATCGACATCCGCCCAGGAAGCTGTACAATTGGGGTATTTGACAGAAAAAGACCGGGTCATCATGCAGCAGTCGGATCGGATATCGGCGGCACGGCAGCGCGTATTGGAGTTGTCGAGAACGTATGTGGCACCGGACATTCGGACCGATATCAAAGTATTGGGCCGCTCGGGCCTGGGTACGCTGGAATTGGGGATTAATGAACTTCGGTTATCCCGATACGCCAGTGAGCACGACGCCAAAATAGCTGGAAAAATTGCCTTTATTTTATGCGGGGGCGATTTGAGTGAACCGCAGGAGGTCAGCGAGACCTATCTCCTCGATCTGGAACGGGAAGCATTTCTCAGTCTTTGCTCTGAACCCAAAACCCTGGAGCGGATCCAGCATATGCTGCAAACCGGGAAACCATTACGTAACTAAAACGCCTCATGCGAGAAACCAAAAATTGAAAAAACTATGGACGCTTATATCATAAAATGTTATCGAACCGCTGTCGGCAAGGCACCACGTGGAAGTTTTCGTTTTACACGACCGGAAGATCTGGCAGTCAAGCTCATCAAGCACATTATGTCGGAAGTTCCCGAAATCAATCCGGACGAGATTGACGATGTGATCGTCGGGTGTGCCAACCCTATGGCTGAGCAGGGGCTTCAGATCGGAAGACGTATTAGCCTGATGGCGCTCGGTGAAAAAGTCCCCGGAGTAACGGTGAATCGCTATTGTGGTTCGGGTCTGGAAACAATCGCCATGGCTACGGCCAAAATAAGAGCGGGTATGGGACACATTTTCCTCGCCGGCGGAGTAGAAAGTATGAGCATGATTCCGCTGATGGGCATCAAACTGGCACCGCATTACGAAGTGGTCAAAAACACCCCCGATCACCTCGTTTCTATGGGGCTCACCGCAGAGGCTGTGGCACGAAAATACAATATCACGCGGGAGGACCAGGACGAATTTGCATTAAGATCCCACCGCAACGCATCAAATGCAATAGACCAGGGTTATTTCAAGTCCCAGATAGTTCCCATCGATGTTCACCAGATTTTTGTCCAAAACAATGAGCGTAAAGAAAAGAAATACACGGTAGATACAGATGAAGGCGTCCGCAGAGACACTTCAATGGAGGCACTATCCCGTCTCCGGCCAGTGTTCACCAGAGGGGGATCAGTAACAGCAGGGAATTCATCCCAGACTTCCGACGGAGCCTCTTTTGTTCTGGTCGTCAGCGAAGAAATAGTCAAACGGTACAACCTCACCCCCCTGGCGAGGTTGGTGAGTTGTGCATCAGCAGGAGTTGATCCTCTGTATATGGGAATTGGTCCCATCGCTGCTGTACCCAAAGCGGTAAAGCAAGCAGGGTTAAATCTGGACCAGATCGACCTGATTGAGTTAAACGAAGCATTCGCCACCCAAAGCCTGGCCGTGGCGCGGGAATTGGAATTTGACTTCGATAAGCTCAACGTCAACGGCGGAGCCATAGCATTAGGTCACCCGCTGGGATGTACCGGAGCCAAGTTGTCGACCCAAATTATACACGAATTGGAACGTCGGGAAAAGAAATACGGGATGGTTACAGCATGCATTGGAGGCGGCCAGGGCATAGCAGGCGTATTTGAGAGATTATAAAGACCCGATACCATCCGGAATCATGATATCTTAGTGAGTCTATCCAATAGTACAGTATGAGTTGGCGACTTCGAATATTCCTCTGGTTATTGCATCGCAATCCGGAACAACTTCCTATTGTGGACATCGGGGAATACCGCAGGAATGCTGAACGCACCTGGAAACGAAATCGGCGGTGGATCGATGGTCGTCTGGTGAAAGTGAAAGGCATTACCGATACTACCATTCCCAATCGTCACCATGATCCCATTCGGATCAGAATTTATCACCCCACACATGACATGGGTCGGACAATGTTTTACTTGCATGGCGGCGGTTGGGTAGGACGAACACTGGATACGTACGATAATTTTTGTCGGAGGGTTTGCCGACATACCAAAACCACCGTGTATTCCATCGAGTATAGAAAGGCGCCCGAAACCCCGTTCCCGGGAGCGATTGAAGATGGAATCGATGTCATTAAATATTTGGTCGATCACACCGGACTGGATCAGGATCACCTCATTCTTTGCGGGGATAGCGCAGGTGGTAATATGGCGATATCGATCGCATATTTGCTTCAACAAACCATCCGTTTTCAAAAGCTACTGGCTTTATATCCTCCTCTTTCCGCTGATTTTGACTACCCTTCTTTTGCCCGGTATGGAAAGGGATATATCATCGAAAAAGAGGTGATTTCCTGGATGCGAAATCAGTACCTGCCTCACAAAGATTCCTATTCAAATGTTTTGGCCTCTCCCCTGTCCCACAAGAGCTTGGATTTTCTACCCAGGACTATGATCACAATTGGTGGACGAGATCCGCTCCAGGATCATGTCAAAGCCTTCAGGGATCGGATGGTAAATGAAGGTCAACCCCTGGTTTTCTACGAATACGATGACCTGCCCCATGGGTTTTATTTGTTACAAAACCTATCCCGATCGGTTCAAAACGCCTATACGGATGTTTATCGGTTCATCGAATCGGAATGAAATATCTTACTCGTTTCCCTTTTTAGATTTGGGGCCAGTTCACAATTTTATTTTAACCCCGGCACTTCATTGTATTCCTTCCAACCAGACCAACTATTAAACTAGTCGTCGAATTTTAAGCTCCTATAAGTGCCCTTGTAGATGCTGCGTGTGAAAAATAAAATTTGCTCTGGTACATTTTTTGCTAAAAAAAGCAACCGAAAAAGGTGCCCCAGCTCACGCACAACCTACAGCTCAAAAAAAATCCACAGGATTGTCCGAAATTCGATACCGGAAATCTCTGACCTGAACTATAGGATCAAAATCTCCACCCAGGTTCTAAAATTTCTAACCAGAACCCACTCACAATCTCATATACCGCTGTCATTCAACACAATACCGACGATCGAAGTTGTTTTAATACAACGACATTTGGATAAGTTTCCAATAACATTCATCTGGTACTAATAGAAGAATTATGCAGTCGGTTCCATATGAAACCGACTGCATCGTTATGATGTTTATCTTACAAGGTCCTGTCAAGGACTGACCCTACACCGTTACTTCAGGGAATTAAATTCTGAATTCCCGGGCATACCCTAACTAATCAGTGGCGTATTGAGACGGTTCAGGGACTCATCAATTTCAGCCTGAGTCAATTCGTGATCTTCGATTTTTCCTGCGAAGTAGTCCTCAAACGCCTTCATATCAAAATTACCATGTCCGCACAGGTTAAACAGAATAGTCCTGGATTTTCCCTCTTCCCTGGCTGCATTTGCTTCCCGGACGGCCGTAGCAATTCCGTGAGAGGCTTCGGGAGCTGGTATGATCCCCTCGGTTCTGGCGAAAAGCACACCTGCCTCAAATACTTCCTTATTCATTAAAGCCTGCGCTTCGATCAGTTCATCATGAAGAAGTTGACTAACGATCGACCCGGCGCCATGATAGCGCAAACCTCCGGCATGTATCGGAGCTGGTACAAAGTCATGTCCCAGGGTATACATGGGCAAAAGAGGTGTCATACCCACGGTATCGCCGAAATCATATCGGAATTGTCCCCTGGTTAGCTTTGGACAGGATGCTGGTTCACTGGCTACCAATCGAATATTTTTTCCTTCTTCTAAATTGAGTCGCAGAAAAGGGAAAGCAATTCCCGCGAAATTGGAACCTCCACCAAAAGGGGCAACAACTACATCAGGTAGGTCACCTGCGATCTCCATTTGTTTCAATGCCTCTTGTCCAATAATTGTCTGATGTGTCAGGACATGATTGAGTACACTACCTAAGGCGTATTTGGTATTAGGATCTTTGGCAGCTTGTTCCACGGCCTCTGAAATAGCGATTCCAAGCGATCCGGGGGAATCCGGGTTTTCTGCCAGGATTTTTCGCCCGGCTTCCGTATTCATCGAAGGAGATGGATGGACGGTAGCCCCCCAAGTATTCATCATGGTCTTTCGGTAGGGCTTATGCTCAAACGAGATCCGAACCATATACACCTCACATTGTATATCAAAGAGCTGACATGCAAAACTCAAGGCACTACCCCACTGTCCAGCGCCTGTTTCGGTAGTGATCCGCTTCACTCCCTGTTTCATATTAAAATAGGCCTGTGGAACGGCGGTATTGGGCTTATGGGAACCAGAGGGACTGGTTCCTTCGTATTTGTAATAAATTTTGGCCGGTGTATCCAGTGCTTTTTCCAGGCCATACGCACGAAAAAGTGGAGTCGGACGCCAAATGGAATAGACATCCCGTACCTCATCCGGGATAGGGATCCATTTTTCCTGGGACACCTCCTGCTTGATCAGATCCATAGGAAACAAAGGTTCAAGCATTTCGGGACCAATCGGTTCACCTGTGCCAGGATGCAATGGGGGACGGGGTTTTACCTTCATATCCGCTACGACATTATACCAATGCGTAGGGATATCTTTTTCGCTCAGAGTAATTTTTCGGTTCTTCATAATAGGGTATTATTAGGGGCTTGTAAAACAATGCTGGCAAATATAAAAAAATGGCGATCACAATACAAATTGTTTTCGCCATTGAATGGATAGGTAAATTAGTTCTTTTCTAAGTTCCGGACTAGAACCCGAAAGCTTCGTATACTTTTTGATTCGGTCGGGCAGGATAAATACCTTCAATCAATACTCCTGAATCTTTTCGGGAATTGATCGCATTTTTCAAGTCCTCGACTGTTTCAATCGGTTGATCGTTCACTTTGGTTATAATAAATCCTTCCTCAATCCGGGTTTTATCCATCAGGATTCCCCGACCCAGTCGGGTTACTTTTACCCCCCCGTCGAGGTTTAGATCAGATTTTTCTGCGTCGCTCAACTCCTCAAAAGAGGCTCCCAACTGTCTCTCAAAATCACTTGGATTCAGAGTTACAAGATCGGGTCTGGTTTCTTTCAATCCTTTCAACGTAATCGTTTTATTGATTGTATCCCCATCTCGGTTTATCGTAATTTCTATCTCGTCACCGGGTCGTTTGCGGGCAATTTTTTCCTGAAGTACAGGGACATGATCGACTCTTTCTCCATCCAATTCTATAATTACATCCCTGGACTGTAATCCGGCGTCGGCAGCCGAAGAATTTTCGATGACAGAATCGACGAAGATTCCCCGTTTAATTTTCAAATCGTATTTTTCGACAAGGTTGGGTACGACTTCGTTAATGGTGACTCCTAACACTGCCCGCTGTACTTCACCAAATTCTAATAAATCTTCGATCACCTTATT
>CALGAA010000215.1 GCA_937952445.1 uncultured Bacteroidota bacterium
TACCGGCATCGACAAAGGTGGTGATTCCATAAGAAAGGCAATGCCGGGCAGCGGAATCAAGATGCTGCTTCAGCTCGGCTGCTTTTTCCTGTTCCGGACGGTTGTTTTTCCATGATTGATAATGGCGCAAAACCAATCCCATCGCATTTTCTTCCAAAATTCCAGAAGGTGCTCCATCCTCAAATCGGATAATTCGGCCCCCATCCGGATCGGGGGTTTCCCGGGTAATCCCGGCGATCTCCATCGCTTTTTGATTAGCCATCAGGGCATGGTGGCTCGAATGGTGGAGGATCACGGGTTGGTCGGGAAACAAACGCGTCAATTCCCGGTGATCGGGATAACCTTCGATCGTGTTTGCCGGTTGAGTACTCCAATGGTTGGGATGCCAACCTTTGCCGACAATCCATCCTGTATCAACGGTTTCTTTGGCGTATGCGACGGTCTGGTCGAGTACGGCATCCCAGGAATCCAGACCCGATACGTCCAGACCACAAACCACCTCTCCCAGCGAAAGGAAATGACCGTGGCCTTCGATCAGGCCGGGGTACACAAACCGCCCTTCCAAATCGAAAGATTCATAATCACCATGGTCCAATTCCGATACGATTTCTTCCCCTCCCAGAGCTACGATTTGTCCGTTTTGAACCAGCATGCTGGTGTACCGACGGCCCTGTCCATCCATGGAATTGATATGACCATTGAAAAAATACGTCATCGGGGCGGACTCGGGATCAGGGGCACATGCCATGGTCAAACCGACGATCAATCCGATGGCGGGGAGCATTCCAATCAGTTGGCTTATCATACTGCACAAGTTTATTAACTGAATGAATATATGCGGGCAAAATCAAATTCGCTCCGCCATTTTTCCGGTATTTCATCGTATTTGAAGCTTCCATACGGCACAGTATTATACATCATCTCAAAGGATTTGACCTCGTACGTGCTTACTCTTCGATAGACGTCTTTCCGCATAATGTCAGCCGGAGATCTTTTACCCGATGCACCCAACATTTCGACAAAACGAGCTACCGTATTGAGGTGATAGTTCGCTACCCGTGCCGTCTTATCGGGCACATCCAATCCCGCGATCAATTCCTTATCCTGGGTGGCTACGCCTGTGGGACAGGTATTGAGATGACACTCCAGGGCCTGAATACATCCCAGGGCAAACATCATTCCACGTGCGCTGAGACAGGCATCGGCTCCGAGGGCCATCGCCCTGAAAATCGAAAATCCGGTCATGATTTTACCGCTGACCAATAATTTGATTTCATCCCGTAGTCCGAATCCCCGTAGCATATCATGGACAAAGGTCAGCCCCTCCAGCATGGGCATTCCAATGGAATTGGTAAATTCCAGTGGTGCTGCACCGGTACCTCCTTCACCCCCATCCACGGTAATAAAATCCGGCAGAATTCCGGTTTCGATCATGGCTTTGCAAATAGCAATAAATTCAGACGGTCGCCCGACGCAAAGTTTGAATCCGACCGGTTTACCCTGGGATAGGTCCCGGAGCTGCTGGACGAATTCCATCAATCCGACCGGGGAGTCGAAAGCCGTATGTGCAGCCGGGGAGTGAACGTCTATTCCAGGCAAAATGTGCCTGATCCGCGCAATTTCATCCGTATTTTTGGAGGCGGGCAATAAACCGCCATGCCCGGGTTTGGCCCCTTGCGACAATTTAATCTCGATCATTTTGACGGTCTCCATTTCCGCCTTGTCTTTGAAAAGCAAGGGGTCAAAATCACCTTTTTCATCCCGGCAGCCAAAATAGCCCGTCCCAAACTGAAAAATCAAATCCCCACCCGGCGTAATATGATAAGGACTGATGCCACCTTCTCCCGTGTTGTGCGCAAATCCAGCTTTTTTGGCGCCTCCGTTAAGGGCGAGAATAGCCCGGTTACTGAGGGATCCATAACTCATTGCGGAGATGTTGAAAACACTTAAATCATACGGTTGCATGCAATCCCGGCCGCCAATGCGAACCCTCGGATGGGGGTCGAGTTCGCTCACGGGTATAGGTGAGATGCTGTGTACGATCCATTCATAGCCTTCTTTATAGACATCAAGCTGAGTTCCAAATGGGGTGGTGGAAATTTCGTTTTTCGCTCGTTGGTAAACGATAGAACGAAGCATCCTGGGAATGGGTTTCCCATCGGTTTCGGATTCGATAAAATACTGGTATATTTTCGGTCGCAGTTCCTCGAATATGTACCTTCCACGTCCCAGGATTGGGAAATTGCGCATGATGGCGTGGCGGGTTTGGGTCATATCGTAAAACCCGAGAAGGATGAGCGGACCCAGGACCAACATGGTCCAGATGATGGGGGGCCACAGAAACTGGTAGATTGTCAAAACCACCAGTGTGGATATGATTGAAAAAAATACAAATTCTTTTCTCATGAAAACATTGTACTTTAGTTATAATTAGGGAGCCAAGATAACGATTTTAACATGGATTGGTGAAATAACTTCAGCCAGGTTCGCAGTTGTAATCTGGTGATATATAATTAATTAAAATCAAGATCATGAAACTATTGCACACGACCCAGGACCGGATAACCGCCAATTTGATCAAAGCGGAATTGGAAAACAATGATATTGAAACCGTCATTATGGATAAAAAAGACAGTTCGATCAATAGTTTTGGTTTTCTGGAAATTTATGTAACCGAGCCGGAATTTGAATTAGCCAGACAGGTTATTGCCGAGACTTTGGCGCAAAATGAAGAAGAATAAAGGCGCGCCCATTTGCCCTTGAAGATCAGTAACGTTGCCTTTAAACGGTTATAATCCCTGACAAACAGCCTGATTTTATCAGAAAAATTGAACATCACGGAAATTGAGCTGTTTGATAAAGGAATCAGAAAGGGCGGTACGGTATGTATCGGCCGGGATTTAGTAAAATATTTACATGATGAAGAGTAAGAATCCAACCACAATAGAATTGACAGAACGCGAAAAAAACGTATTGTACCACAAAGGCACGGAACGCCCGGGTACAGGAAATTTATTGCACAATGATGCCGAGGGTTTGTACCTCTGCAAAAATTGTCTGACACCGCTTTATAAGTCCGAAGACAAATTTGAATCGCATTGTGGATGGCCCAGTTTTGACGATGAAATTCCCGGTGCTGTCAAGCGTGAGGTCGATGCGGACGGACGACGGATCGAAATTTTATGTCAAAATTGCGATGCGCACCTGGGACATGTGTTTGAGGGTGAACGGTTCACGCCAAAAAACATCCGGCACTGTGTCAATTCGATCTCGATGATGTTCGTATCTGCAGAAGATTACCGGAATGGGGAATTCGATCCGGAAAAGCTGGTAAGAGGGTGAATCATTGACGAATTTCAAAGAACGAATGACGAATGGTGTGTGGTGGTGAGTGTGGGTATCTGACGCTTTTGATAGGAACCAGATTTCAGCTGGCCTTGTTTATTTCCTTCACAGGATCTGTAGATTACATATTTACTTATAAATAAATATATCTCCCGTCCATCTCCCTCACGCATTGGCGGACTATAAGCATACACAACCGACCGCTCACCTGGAAGAACAAACACTAAAAGATTAATCCTGATATTGTCTCCGCAACTTGCTTCGGCACCCCGAGTTATATATAGGAACAATGCAGCTTTGAAACAGACCCACTGATTCCCCTTGCAAACGACCAAAAGCGAACTACCTCAAGTTCCTATAAATGAGCTTGTAGAAGCTACATG
>CALGAA010000216.1 GCA_937952445.1 uncultured Bacteroidota bacterium
GCCGAACAGAAGTGGTAGATGTGATTAAGCCGATTATTCAGTTTGATGCTTCGTCTGGTCTATCATTTATTGACCAGGAAAATATATTTCTGGCTGGGTATGCCCTGGGTGGAACGGTCGCATTGTTTACCGCCGCACTAGATGATCGGATCAAAGGAGTTGCTGTAGCCGGGGCTGTCACGTCGTTTCGGAATCCCGATCCTGCGACGGAAGGAAACCGACATTTTTCCCATCTTCACGGATTACTACCCAGGCTTGGGTTGTTTGAAGGAAACGAATCCGACATTCCAGTCGATTTTGATGATATTTTAAGCTGTGTCCAACCCATACCTACCTTGGTGATCGCTCCCATGCAGGACCGCCACCATCCCAGGGGACAGGTCGAAAGGATCGTAAACGCTGCTGTGAATTCATCCGGTGCGGGACCGGACGATAACACCATTCTTTTCGTCCAACCCGATACGTACGATCAATTCTCTCCTGATATGATCCGGACTATGGCTGATTGGCTGAAGGAGCAGAGTGAATAAAACAGGGTTGGCATAATGTGGAAATTACTAAATGCGCCCTCCTCATAGGGCGGGTTGCTCTCAGGAATTCAGAACCAATTGATCTGCCGAAAAAAATAATGTTAATGATTTTCCATTTTTTAACAATGCATAGATGAGAATTGTCTTATCTGATACGCTAAATAAATGACCTAATCCACATATATTCTGCTTTTCAGATGATTTCGGTTATTAATAAAAGACTTGTCCATTTGTTAATATAGGGTGTGAAAAGAATTTAGACGGTAAATGACTGCCCGAATTAATTCATGGTACCATATATTTGCCTGACTAACTTGATTTTACAATTAAATTCGATTGATATGAATAGAGTATACTACATACTCCGTCTGGGTGTGGCTATGTGCTTTCTATCCATTGGTAATTTTTACAATGTACAAGCAGAAGATTTTCATGAAATTATTATGGATTCCCTCATCACCTTAGATGTCTCTGGTACGATAACGGACGAGGAAGGAAAGCCCTTGATCGGGGTGAATATACAAGTAAAAGGTAGTAATCAGGGTACTGCTTCGGACTTTGACGGACGGTTTACACTGGAGAATGTGGCGGAGGACGCTGTATTGGTAATCTCATACATCGGATATCAGACCCAGGAGGTTTCTGTTGACGGTCAGACCAATATGGAGATCACCATGTTGTCCGACGCACAATTGCTTGACGAATTGGTAGTTGTGGGTTATGGGACGCAAAAGAAAGAAAATCTGACCGGAGCGGTGGCATCGGTTAATGTGGCTGAGCAGGCTGAAAGTCGTCCGATCACATCTTTATCGTCTGGCCTTTCCGGGCTGGCGGCAGGATTACACGTAAATCAGGGCAATGGTCGGCCAGGTGGAGATGGTGCGACTCTGCGGATCAGGGGCCAGGGCACGCTCAACAATTCCAATCCCTTAGTTATCATTGACGGAGCAGTGGGGAATATGAATCAAATAAACCCTCAGGATGTAGAAAGTATTTCGGTCCTGAAAGACGCTGCATCAGCTGCTATATATGGTTCGAGAGCAGCGAATGGTGTAATCCTGATTACTACGAGGAAAGGACAGGAAGGTCAGTTCACAGTGAGCTATAATTCCTATTTTTCCACTGCTCAGCCATCCAATGTGGTAAAGACTGTTTCCAATTATGCAGACTACATGGAATTGGTAAATGAAGGTTATCTGAACAGTGATCCCAATGCAACTCCGATATTTTCTGAAGAGAAAATTAATGAATGGAGAGCCAACGAAGGAGGTGATCCTCTGAAATACCCCAATACAGAATGGACAGATGAAGTATTTCAAAAGAATCTGATTCAGAATCACAATATCTCATTTTCAGGAGGTACCAATACGATCCGCTATTTTGGATCCTTTGGATATCTCGACAACCCGGGTATCATCGAAAAATCCGGTTATAAAAGATACTCTGCGCGGTTGAACCTTGAAGCAGATATAAAACCCTGGCTAACTTTGGGGACGAATTTGAGCGGCTTGGTTTCAGAAACAGAAATTGGAACCAATATTTTGAATGATGTATTTACCTACGCTGCAGCAAGTACGCCGGGAATGGTATTGCGATCGCCGGACGGGCGGTTTGGAAGCCCCAACAACCCCGAGGATGACCCCCAATCCAACAACGTTCTGCACCGATTGCACATCCGTAAAGGCAGCATTCAGCAGAATAAGATAGTTTCCCGATTCTTCGGGCGATTTGAGCCGATAGAAGGTCTGTCCCTGGAAGGTTCATTCAATTATACATTCGATGATGTTTTTCGGTACCAGCAACCCGTTTTTCAGGACCGCTGGGATTTTTATACCAATACGATTGCTCGAAGCGGAGTAGGCCGAACCTCGGTGTTTAACCAAAACAATAAGGGATACAGTTACAACATGGATGCATTATTGCGATATGAAAAGCAATTTATGGATCGATTGCAAATGAATGTTTTATTGGGTGCCAGCCAGGAATATTACAAAGACAGATGGTTCAATGCCAGCAAGCTGGATCTGGTAGCACCAGAATTGAGTGTCATCAATGCAGCAACCCAAGATGCCAACGCCGGTGGAAATATTTCGGACTGGGCGATGCGGTCCTTCTTTGGCCGGATCAATTTGAATTTGGACGAAAAATACCTGTTCGAGGCCAATTTACGTAGAGATGGTACCTCTCGTTTTGCTTCGGGAGATAGCCGCTGGGGCTTGTTCCCTTCCTTTTCTGCGGGCTGGAGGTTGTCCGAAGAATACTTTCTTGATGATGTGAATTGGCTCGATGACCTAAAACTGAGAGGATCCTGGGGCTCATTGGGGAATAATGCTGTGGGCAACTATGAATATCAGGCGGTTTATAATTCAACAAATTATATTCTGAATAACGAATTGGTTATAGGTTTTTCTCAAACGAATTTATCCAATTCAGCATTGACCTGGGAATCAACCTATATTGGAAATGCGGGTTTGGATTTTGAACTATTCAATTACAGACTGGGTGGTTCGATCGATGTGTTTCATAAATTGACAAAAAACATTTTAATAAATCTACCTGCGCCGTTGGTGGTCGGAAATGCTTCTATCCCCAAGCAAAACTCTGCAGAAGTTTTGAACCAGGGAATTGAATTGAACCTGAATTACAGAAACATGGTCGGTGACTTCGATTATTCCATAGGGGGGAATTTTACTTTTGTGAAGAATGAGGTCGTGAAGTATAAAGGAGATGAACGGACCATCAGTGGATCCAATCTACTGCAGGAGGGCTATCCGATCAACGTACAGTATATTCTGGCAGTTGACCGGATCATTCAGACTGATGCAGATCTTCAATTGGTAGAGGATTTGATCGAAAATGCACCGGTCGATGAAACGACAGGAGAAAAAAGAAATCCATTTGCAGCCTACGGTACTCCCGGGAAGGGAGATATCCTTTATAAGGATCTGAACAACGATGGAGTCATCAATGACGAGGATCGGCATACCGTGGGTCATGGGACTGCTCCCAGGATTTCTTATGGTTTCAATCTTGGTTTTGATTGGAAGAATTTTGATTTTGCGGTATTCCTCCAGGGTACGTCCGGCCTGCAGGTGATCTGGAGAGATAATTATCATACTACAGGAGTGAGATGGGGCTATCAGATCAATCAGGAGATAGCTGAGGGGAGATGGTATGAAGGACGTACAGATGCATCGTATCCCAGGTTGTTGAACTATACAGATTCCAAAAACTTGTTGAATAGTGAATTTTGGTTACAGGATAAGTCCTATATGCGACTGAAAAATATTCGACTGGGCTATACTTTGCCCAGATCGGTAACAGAAAGGGTGGGTGTGTCCTCTTTGAGGATATACGGCAGTCTGGAAAATTACCTGACTTTTACGAAATACGACGGGTTTGACCCGGAGGTCGGAGGAACAAATTATCCTACACTCAAACAAGCCTTATTTGGTATTGGCATCACATTTTAAAGAAATCAGAACATGAAAAAGTCAATTATATTTATCGCTATAGTATTCTTTTTGAACAGTTGTATAGATCTCGATACAGTCCCTTATGACAGGGTAAGTCTGGATTCCTTCTGGAA
The DNA here is from genome assembly GCA_937952445.1 of uncultured Bacteroidota bacterium. Classification (GTDB taxonomy): domain Bacteria; phylum Bacteroidota; class Bacteroidia; order Chitinophagales; family Saprospiraceae; genus Membranihabitans. The sequence goes on from CALGAA010000216.1 coordinate 4,120, forward strand.
GACTGAGGAACATGCGTTACAAGGTGTCATGGGCGTGTATGCGGATCTCAAGGACAATAATTTATTTGGTCTCTATTTTATGTACGACAACCTGACTGATATTGCCATAGGGTATGATGGCTATGGTTTGGGACCCATTATTTCAGGGACGTTTACCAGCAGGACAGGTTTGGTCGTAAATCGATGGCGGAGAGCATACGATGGTATCCAAAGGGCCAATAACGCCATCCGGAATATCAATGAAATGGAAATTCCGGAAGAATCTAAACAAGTTTTTATCGGTGAGGCCAAATTCATCCGGGCGCTCATCTATTTTCAGTTGATTAATTTATTTGGAGATGTACCTATTTATGACGAATCGGTAAACCTTAACATTGAATTCAACAGTCTGGCAAATCCCCGAAGTCCTATCGGCGAGGTACGTGAATTTATTCTCCAGGATCTCACTGATGCGATCGGGGCACTTCCGGTAAGTTATCCCGCAGAGTTTACCGGTCGTGCGACCAAAGGAGCTGCCATTGCGTTGCGTGGAAAGGTTTATTTGCACAATGAAGAATGGAAGAAGGCGATAGCTGATTTTGAGGATATAGTTTACAATCAATCCAACGAATATGGCTATGAATTGTACCCGAGCTATGGAGAACTATTCAAACTCGCAGGGAACAACAGCAGTGAATCGATTTTTGCTATTCAGAACAAAGGTGGAATTGGTTTCAACTACGGGATGCCCTTTGCTCACTTTTTGGGGACCAGATCGACCTTCGGAAGCTGCTGGAACAATGGCATGCCCAGTACGACATTGGCCGACATGTACGAAAATATAGATGGAACTGAATTTGATTGGGAAGACCACTTTCCTGGAGATAATTCGGATGATGCAGTGAAAAAAGAAGCGATGTTGGCGACCCATTCCAAAGGGGTCTTTGAGACCATTCCAGATACGGCCAGGTTGGGAGAAATTTACCGAAACCGTGATCCCAGAATGATAGAGACACTCGTTGTACCATATTCATTTCAATTGGGCTGGAATGCAAATGCACCAAGAGAAATGCAATTGGTTTTGGCCGATGGCGTGAATGAAAATTTCGGACAAATCAGAAACAATCGGGGCTGGTTGACCTATGTATGGAGGAAATTTGTGCCGGAAGGGGATTTAAATGGAGAACTGACGAACAGGGCTCATGTACCGTTTAATTTTCCGGTTATCCGGCTGGGTGATGTATTACTGATGTTAGCCGAAGCTTACAATGAGACTGGTCAACTGGATAAAGCAATTGTAGAGGTTAACAAAATCCGAAATCGGGCCGAAATGCCAGGACTCAATAGCGGACCAGCCTGGCTGGCTGTCAGTAGCCAGGAAGAAATGTTTGATAGAATAGTTCATGAAAGAGCGATCGAACTGGCAGGAGAAGGCCATCGTTTTTTTGACTTGAAAAGGTGGGGCTTGCTTTCGGAAACAACGTTAGGGGTTATTGACGAAAGCATTGTCGGTGACAATTTGATAACCCGGGGATTTCAGGAAAGACATAAACTATGGCCCATACCAGCACAGGAGATAGAAATAAATCCCGAGCTGACTCAGAATCCGGGATGGGAATGAATTATAGGTGCGTAAAAGCCGGAAGGTAGAGCTTGTTAACTATTACGAAATAAGTTGGCCCCGGTGCCGATGTGTAGAGCTGTATTCCGCAGTGGAATTCGGTAAGTGAATTACTGGATTCGACAGTTGCCACCAGCTGGCCAGCCTGCCGGTATCTATCGTTGGTACACATCTAAAAAGACATAATATGTTTCGGGAAAAGTGCATTATGACCTATCGCACCTCCTGGAAGGAATTGGACTTGTAAAGCTACCAGATAATATCGATATCACAGACTTTGCACTGACCGAATAGTTCAGTTATCACACATATTCTTGCCTCGGCGGGCTGGTTTATTCGCCAGTTGCTACACATGTTGGTCGCCTGCAACGGTGCAATTGCCGTTTTGCAAAGAGAATAGAAAATTTGTACATTCTTTCCTGAGGTGACGGTTTTGTTTTGGTTAAACCACTGGCTGTCTCGTTATATTGCAATAAATAATGGTTCGCCTGAGGTTGAATTACGCCGCTACCATTGTCGTAGCCGAGTATTACAGTTTTCACCTGAAGAATCCGGGTAGTGGTTTGTTCTCCCGGGGGTGATTAATTGTGGAAGGGTTTTTCTTCAGAGAGGTACAGTACAGTAAGTATATTTACGAATTCAGGACCAACAGAGTTTGAGTAATTGTTAAATTTTATCCTTAAAACATATAAAACAGGTAGGAAATCTAGTGCGACAAAATTTAAGTCCCTATTGTGATATTTCAAAAAAGATAAAGAAATAGCCATAGGAACTTTGGATTTGTTGCACCACTAGTACTCCGAAAATGATAAATCGCTCGCCTCTCTGATCAACTCAAAACTTACCCCCTTTGCCGTCTGCTCAAAATGCTTTCTGCCACAGGTTATCTTCGCCAATTCGATGCTACGCAATTGCAGTTCATCGATTCTCCCTTTGCTTTCGCAAACAAAATAAACCTTCTCTTGACCTTCGTCTTCCCACAAAACCGCCCAGTCCGGATTGTAGGAACCAAGCGGTGTGTCGATCTTGAACCAATCGGGCAGTTTGGCGTATAATCGAATGTTCTCACTCAATTCAAAATCCCGGACGATCTCCGATTCGATCTTGCTGTCGTACACGACATACTCATACGGAGATTTATGGCTTTCGACCATATTTCTTTCCACGAAACCTTCCAACTCTTCATTTTGGAACAATTCCTGACTGTAGTAGACCTGTTCCCCGATTCGGTGGTATTTTATACCATCGACGATCATGGAACTCATCACGGCTTTGATGATCGAGGTCACAGACTGAACGAACTGTTGTGGATTGCGTTTCAGCATTTTTAGTCGCCCCGAATCCCGCAATATTTCCAATATGGTTTTCCGGGTCAGATTTACTTCATTCTGCAAGTAACTGACGATATCCGGTATCTCACTGACTTCTCTAGAAGATTGATATTTCATAGTCGACTCTTCCACAGAGCTGATCCCGGCTTCCGTGAAATCTAACCCAACTTTATTGTACACCAGCTCACCATTGAACACCCGGACATTTCTTTGTATGCTGTCTATGATTTTACATTTCATTTCCTCGATATCATAGTTCACCTCAAATCGGGTCTTGTACTTGATGCGATCCCACAGTTGCCTGAATTCATCGCTGAGCAGTACTTCCTTGCGTACCTTGATCTTCTGTCGATCGTCCCTGTTTTTGATCTCCAGTGATCCGGCTTTTTTCAGGAGAATGCGGTAAACCTGTTTTTTTATTTCTTCGGCCTGGTATTCCTCTGGTAGCCGAACAGTCTCATTCAACAACGCTACTTTCAGCTCATCCTTGACTTTTCCGTCGTTTTGGATATATCCCTCCTG
>CALGAA010000217.1 GCA_937952445.1 uncultured Bacteroidota bacterium
CTCAATTCGGATGGAATGATAAGCAGGTCAGAAGCTCTGAAAGTTGATTCTCTTTCACTGATTAATAAAGGCATCACTGATTTAAAAGGGATAGAGGCGTTTTTGAATTTAAAATATTTGTTATGTGCACAAAATAATTTGAGTGCCCTGGATGTCCGCCCGTTGACTAAACTGGAAGAGTTATATTGTCAGGCGAACGATCTGACCACGCTCAAGGTAGATGGATTGACCAATTTGAAGGTCTTTATCTGTTCCGATAACAATCTACAGGAATTGAATCTGAGTGGTTTAAATAATCTGGAAAGGTTGATATGTTCTGTGAATCCGCTTACCTCACTTGATGTTCGTCATATGAAATATTTGAAGGATTTGGAATGTAGTCAAGCTAAACTCAAATCAATTGATGTGACTGGTTTAATATCCTTGGAAAGGTTTTCATGTTTCGGAAATGACATATCGCACATGGAGCTGAGTGATTTGCCAAATTTAGAGACTTTATTATGCAGTGGAAATAATATGAAAACCCTGCAACTCTACAATTTAGCAGCCCTGAATTTTATATTATGCTATGACAATGACCTCACCATCCTTGACCTTCGAAATATGGGTAGTTTGACGTCGGTTAACTTTAGTGGAAACACCAATCTTAAAGTGTTGGACATCCGGCATTCCAGTAATTTAATGAATGTGATAGGAACAGATACCCACCTGGAATGTATAGTTGCTGATGAGGCTATCGTTGCCTCAGGGGGTGGGGACATTAACTGGAAAGACATTAATAACCTCGCGGGTCTATTGACCACTACACCTTGCCTGGGTACATTTGATGGTATCCGGGATCTGGTTGACAATATGTTTTTGCCCCAATTTACAGAATCTGTGTTGAATAGTTCATTGGAATTAGCGGAGGAAACGTGTTCGATCGGCTCAAAACATACAGCTATTTCACTTTTGTATACCATGAGCTTTATGGTAGATAGATTGCGCCAAACAGGAAAGTTGACGGCTTTGCAGGCAAGTCAGCTTCAGGAATCAACCAATCTTCTTATCGATGATATTCGTTATGGAAGGGTGGATTGTTCGAATGATAATCCATGGAATATTTGGGAGTGGATTGCCTCGTGGTTTATGTTGGAGGGAGAAGGAAATGCAGGTACCATTCAATCTTTGGATCCAAACTCTCAGGCCATTGTCCGGAAATCATGGAATCGGGATCCCGTTCAATTGTATCCCAACCCCACTTCGGGGAGGTTGAATCTTTCACAACCTGCCAGTAAGGTCATTTTACTGTCGGTTATGGGACAAGAAATCTCCCGGCATCAGAACACGGAAAATGTGGATCTGAGCGATTGTCGGCCTGGCATCTATGTAGTCCGATTATATGACGGGGTCTCATGGTCCAACCACAAGGTTATAAGGCAATAATTTAAAAAATCCACTACCCTGAGTATGCGGTGGTGGAATGAACCGATTCGTGCATTGAATTCAGTACGGTGTGCGATTAAAAGCTCCATTTAGTCCGTAAAAAGAATGCGAACACATTCAAGTTGATGGTGGTGACTTCTGTTACAAATAACTGGGACACCAGATCGAGGTCCCAATTTTGGGCAAGACTATAAGATAAAGAAGGACTGATAAACCAGGGATCCGTCCGCACTGGTGAATATACAAGGCTTGCTCCGGCATTTAATAAAGGGGTAATAATCACGTTGACATTACTGTATATGGCATGGCGATAGGGGTACAGGTTGCGGGCAGAAAGTTCAAATAAAAACAAGTTCATTCCCTGGTCTGTAGAACCGGATTGGTTGTATAAATAACCCAAACTGGCGAAGACATCGTTGCCGAACAAATAATCGAGCCCTGCCGTGAGATTGAATGTGTTGGAGATACCGGAATCATAGGATTGGAAATACATCATTTCCCCTTTCAGACCGACGTCCCCCAGATAGCCGGACCATCCACCCCCCAGTGTAATGTTTTTTTGGTATTTCCCTCCGATCACCTGAAAATCAAACGATGACATGTTCCATCGGTATAGCAACGCCGCGGTAACTTTATCCCAGTGATCTGCCATCTGGATCGCACCTTCGAGCCTTGAAACCGGGCCGGCATACCAGGTAACCCGTACAGCATCGGACCCCGGTCGTTCCTCATAATCGAAATCCGTAAAATCAAAGGTGTTGAACAAATCATTGGGATTCCAAAAGCTGCTGATGCCCCAATTTATCCTTTGTCGACCCACCCGAACCTCCCAGGCATTGCGCGACCATTGCATATACATGCGGTCGAAATAGGAATTGAGCAGGAGATGTTTGTCGTCCACAATATTAAACGACAGTGGAAGGAAGTCGTTATTGTCGTCGTGGATATTTTTACCACGGTCCGTATCCAATTCGAAAAGATCCCCGTAGAACAGCCTGGTTCGAAGCCCGGCATGTGCTGACCAGGGTGATCGATCCCTTGAAATTGAAAAGTTGAGGCGATTCTGGAACAACCCATCAAGGTATACCTCGTCTGTAAGGGGTTGGTAAATCGCTGTTTGCATATGCTTCAGATAACCACCCCAATACACATGAGTCGTGGCCGGTTCTTCTGCATTTTGGGCAAATCCGGTGGTCACAACCGAAGCAGCCATGACTGTGATAATCCCACGGAATGCGGCCATCTGAATAACCTTTCGCCAGATTACATTATAGAAGATCGAATCAGACATCTATATTCATTTTGGCGACCCGTTCGTCTTTTTCGATGCGACCATCGACCAAATGGATGATCCGATGTGCGCGTTCGATAACTCTGGGATCATGAGTCGAAAAAACAAAAGTCATATCTTCCTCCCGGTTAAGACTTTGCATGATGTCGAGAAGATTGGCCGAAGACACCGAATCCAGATTGGCTGTGGGCTCATCGGCCAAAACGAAGGAGGGCTTCGATGCTAAAGCTCTGGCTACGGCCACCCGCTGTTGTTGGCCTCCGGAAAGTTCGTTGGGCCGCTTGTCGATTTTATCTGCCAATCCGACGCTTTCGAGTAAGGATATTGCTCGTTTCTGTCGTTCTTCCTTATCCTTGTTTTGTAGCAACATGATGAATTCGACGTTTTCAAGCGCCGTTAGTACAGGGATTAGATTGTAGGATTGGAAGACGAAACCGATATGCTTTTTCCGGAATTCGACGAGTTGGGCATCGGACATTTCCGAAATATCGTGACCGCCCACGAGGACAGATCCTTTCGTCGGAGTGTCCAGCCCGCCGATTATATGCAGCAGGGTGGATTTTCCCGATCCTGAAGGGCCCACGATTGCTGTGAATTCTCCTTTTACAACCTGAAGGTCCACACCTCTCAACGCGTGGACTGGTATTTGCGTCGGGTTGTAAATTTTTTCCAATCCCCGGGTCTCTATGATAACTGGTGGATTTTGCTGTTGTGAATTTTTCATCGTTTCAAATTTTTCGTAACGCTTCGATGGGCTTGAGGGAAGTAGCTTTTCGGGCCGGGTACAGCGCTGCCAGGATCGCTGTAGCCAATACTGCCAGTGCGATGATTACATATTGTTTCGGATACAGGTCCGGATAAATAACGGATGTAAGGCCAAATTCTTTGAGGCTGTCTGACCAACGTTCCAGATTGATTCCACGGTTTTGGGTCCAGAGGATGGTAAGATACCCCAGGAATAATCCGATCGGAACACCGATCATAGACAGAAAAACGGTTTCCCATACCACCATAGAAAAAACCTGGAATTTTTTCATTCCCACGGCCAGAAGCATACCGATTTCTCTGTACCGTTCCAAAACTGCCATCAGCATCGTATTTATAATTCCGAAAATCAAAGCCAGCATAAATATGGTGGTCATTACCGTCAGGGAAATATTAATCTGTGAACCCATCAGCGCGACATCGGGTGCTATTTCCTTGTAATTCCGAACCGAAAGATCATCGAATGCGGTGGCCAGGTCTTCCTGATTGCTTTCCATCATTTCCGGTTGTTTCACCAGCATTGCAATTTCGTGAACTTCGCTGCCCGTCAATCCCGACAATTTTCGAATTGTGCTCATATGGGCATAGGCGATGTCTTCTCCGATCAGGGAAGATTGTCCACCAAAGATACCCGCTACACGGAACGCAGCTGCGGTAACTACCCCGTCTGCATTTTGAAAATTGACCACTACCCTGGAACGGACTCTGACGCCGAGTTTATCTGCCATATTGTCCCCGATCAGGATAAAATTTCCGCCATCCGGGGGAAGATATTCCCCTTCTTCGAGTTGATCTTCAAGACTGGTCAATGCATTTTCCCTGGAGGGATCCACGCCGTACAGCGTTATTCCCCGGCTCGAAGTGGCGGAACTGATCATACCGTTGGTGACGATGCGGGGACTGTATTCCCGGACAAATACAGCGGTATCCAGGTAGGATCGTAAAGATGTTCCATTGAAATAATAGGTAATATCCGGTTCATCCACGTATTGGGGAAGATGTATTTGAATGTGGGAAGTGCGTTTGAGAATAGCAGATTCGATATAGCTTGACACCATACCTATGGCCACTCCGTTAATAAAAACCAATGCCCATATTCCCAGAGAAACGGCTGTGATCAGTATGGCTGACCGGGTCCGATTCCGCCAAATATTTTTCCAGGCAATTTTAATTAGCATACTCATAAATCTATGATTTAGGACCTCATGGCTTCCACCGGTTTTAAATTTCGGAGATTGAAGTAGGGATACAACGAGATCAGGGTGACCATCAGAAAAACGACGATTGCTTGTTCAATAAAAATACCCGGAGCGACGATGGCCTTCATCAGTGGTTCCATATTAAACTGTTCGTAGGTTTCTGCAAATTCTGCTCCCAGATGAATGGGATTGTACTGAAGATAGAGTATGACGGGTAACGAAAGCATTATGCCTGCTAATACCCCTATCAGTCCCATGGCCAGTACTTCCATGAACACCATTGAGAACAGTTGGCGGAATTTCATTCCAATCGCCTTGAGAACTCCAAATTCGTATTGGCGCTCCCGCAGCATCATTATGACCGTTCCGAGGATTCCAAAACCGATCAATACATACAGGATGTACATAATAATTTTGGAGCTGGCTTCATCCAATGCCTTACTTTCAATCAAAGCGGGCAACAACTCCTCGTATGTCATTACCTCAAACGCTGTGGTATCGAGCAAACTGTTGATCTCCCGGGCCACCCGGTCGACGGAGTTGATTCGATCCGTGGTAATCACGAGGGAAGATACCAAACCAGGAGCGGCGAAAAACTCTTGCGCATCGTCGAGTGTGATGTAGACCAATTGTTTATTAAACTGCGGATTCCCAAAATCCACAAATCCGCTGATGGGATATTGTCCTACGGCATTGTTTCCTCTGTAGCCCTGACTTATGGCGATGAGGGTGTCACCCACTGAAAGCCCAAGCACGTCTGCCAAATCTTTCCCCATCACCGCCTGGCTATTTCCGTCCTGTAGAAATCGACCTTGTTCTATTTGCTGCTCTATATCGGTAAATTGACTGATTTCGGAAGGTTGGATTCCAGCAAAAAGAACTCCCCTGGTTTTAGGACCGGTAGACAGCAAGGCAAAATTTTCTATCCGGGACATGATATTATTGACGCCCCTGATAGCTTGGAGAGAGTCTTTGAGCCCCGGTCGGTCATCGAACAGTAGATCGATCGATTGGTTTTCCCAATACCCTTTCGCATGAATTTGGATATACCCGGTATAGTTGTGGAGCAGTCCCTCCAGGGTATGTTGCCAGGTCCCTTTTTGAAGGGAAGACATAGAAATGGCAAAAAAGGTGGCAAACATAATACTGGCTGCCGTAATCAGCGTCCGTCGTCTGTTCCGCCAGAGGTTGCGAAAGGCCAGTTTGAATGTCAGCGCCATATTAGGGAAGGTTTTTCATATGCTGAATGGTAAACACCTGATCCGGAATAGGAATATCAAATTCCAGGTTAACATACTCCACGATGGTTTTGTGCCCGGGTTTATCCTCGGGGACTATGGTCATCCGTGCAGGGATGTGGCGGCCATCAAACGTGGTAAAATC
>CALGAA010000218.1 GCA_937952445.1 uncultured Bacteroidota bacterium
AGGATGACCCGGAAACCCATACCCGGAAAGGGTCAGGAGAAAATGTTCCCTACTGGCACCCAACCCGGACTGCCCGACTGACTTTCCTGGCAGATGTCCCGGCCCATACCAGTCAAATTTATTTGGTGTATTATAACAATCCGGAAGCTGTAAAGAAGGATTATCCCACTGATTTGAGCGTGGCAGGAAATGACAGCATAGGTACGATCATCATCAATGAATATTTTAGGGCCGTGCTGGATCCCAAATCCGGAGCACTCCAACAAATTGCATTGAATTCCAGGCCGGAAGCTCCCCTTTTTCATGGACGTGAAACCAATGGTGCCATCCAATGGAACCCGGATATTTATTCGCCCCCCACGCCCTGGGATCATACCTCTGATTGGATTTCCCCGTATCAAAAATCCTTTTCAGGACCGATTAACTTTGAACTAAATACGTGGGGAACTCTAAACGAATACTGGGGCGTAGAAGCCTCAAATACGTATAAATTGTATTCTTCCACACCTTACCTGGTTTTTTCTTCCAGTATGCGAATGAAAGAAACCATCCAAACGCTGGCTCTGCGCAATGGGGAAATGGTTTTTGACCGGGATTTGCTGGACCGGGTTTCGTGGTATGATGTGTTTCGGGATTCAGTGCTAACTTATGACTTACACGCCTTGCCCACGCTGACCGAATTGAGAATGGCCGATGATTTGCCCTGGATCACCTTTTACAGCAGCAAAACGGGTATTGCCTTTGCCGGCATCCAACTCGGATATTTGAATAGTGGAATCGATAATGTTCCCCGGTTGCTCAATCCAACTTTTTACGTCACCATTGGCCCCTGGGTGTATTGGGCCAGAGCCTTGTCGGTCAGTTATGTTTCCGCGAATCACCAGCAAGTCATTCCGGCGATGGCAGGCAATACATTTTCGGAGAAGTGGGCTTTCATGATATACGATACAAAAAGTGATGACCACGCGAAGCCGTATTCGATGGTGGAGGAATGGCAAAAGAAACTAACCAACCCGTTGAAAGTTCGACTCGTGGAAGAGGTTGATGATCGTGTTTCAAGAAGCATCGATGAAATTATGAGCGGAGGAAAAAGTCCATGGGAGGATTGATTATTTGACCTGGGTAAACACCATTTATTTAAAGTTGCTAAACAAATCAATATGAGGTACTTGACTTTGATTTTATGGGTGGCCATGATCGGCCATTCTCATCCCGGTACGAGCCAAAATTCTCTTTCAGAGGTCTTGCAAGTTCCGGAAATGCCGGAATCAGAAATGATTCAAACCCACATTCCCTTTAACGGCTACACGAATCACTGGCACAATGCCTACCACGACTGGTATCGATATGGAAATTTATTCAAAATGCAAGTCCCCTCCGTGGTTAAAACCATGCTTCAGAGTAAAATTGACGTGGCGGAAGATATGGGTATGCCGGGATTGCTTGTTCAAGAGGGTTTTGTCTCACAACTTTTAGTCTCAGATTATCAGGTTCTGGAAAACCCTTCCCGGGAAGATTTTACGAAAGCTATCGATAGGGGCCATGTCCTGGCGAAGGTAGTGGCCTCATCCCCGCTGGGACAAGATTTGGGAACTTATGGAAAATCCATTTTTGCCTGGACCGGTAATTTTGACAGTTACCAGTTCCATGCGACAGACTTCACGCCGGTGCAGGCGTTCCGGCTCACCAGTGGAAATCACGATGTGTTCGTCATTTTATCTGACGATCAGGAAGAAATGGATAAATTCCAGGATCTTCTTATGGAAGCGGGGGATATCTTATCGGAATATACCATGCGAAAAGGGTATTTCGGTGCGGGTTCATTAATGAAAAGCGTAACGATCCAACCCGGTCATCCTTTGGATATTATCGGGAGGGGAATGAATGAAGGAAATAGCTGGTTTGTTTTTGACGGATATATGGATTTTTTAGGCCAGGAAGAATTGGCGAATTGGGCCAGGGAGCTGAATTTGCCCATATATGTGGACGTCGGTTTTAATCCAATTTATGGGTGTGAGGATTACAAAGGATTGCAGGTGCAGGATCTCAAAACCAGGGATGCGTGGATCGACTACGCAAAGAGCAAAAATGGGTATGTGTTTCGACCTGTATATGATCCGGGTTCGGAAAATTATGAATACGATGGGTACATCAGCCATCCGGGGAATAAAGAGCAAATCGACAATGAAAATGTACCTTTTATTCACAAAACCGGATATTTAAGCGGGGGTCTCACGGCTTCCATGATTTTGTTTACCGAAAAGGATAGACCGATCGATAAAGCGATGGTATGGGATGCCATCATGAATCGGAAGGCAGTGGCTGTCTCTGAAGGCGCTCATCTGATGGGGCCAAGGGAATTCCGGGATGTTCTGAGCCTCCTCTATCTGGACAAACAATACCTCGAAAATTATTTTAGCGACCAGGTCGATCTCGAAGCGAAAGTGGATGATTACCAATTGCAGGTTCGATTGGTGAACTATTCCATTGAACCGATCGCAGGGCAATTATCCCTGGAAATGAATCCTGACATTCAGGCCGAAGACCTACCCGGTCAAATATCGCTGGAACCCGGGCAGGAAAGAACATTTCACATCCGTCTCGAACCCAATGCTCAGGCCATGGGTAGGACCAACCCGATTTCGGTGGTCTTTACATCGGATCGTATGGAAAAAAGAACCCTCACCAAACTCGATCTCCCTCCGGTTCTCTCCGTGCATAAATTGCTACATGCTGCCGGATCAATGATCGAGTATCCGGTCACCGTTCACAATTTTGGCCGGGATGAAGCAATCGAAGTTGGGGTGGAGGTTCATCGATCGGAATCGTCCACCGAACCCCTGTTTCAGGAACAACGAATCATCCAGGTTCAACCCGGTACTTTTCGGGAAGAAACCTTCAATCTCAAAGTGGAACCCGGCAATTACATCGTGAAAGCCACGGCATTGGGCACGGAAGCAATCAGTCAAATGGGGGTGGAAAAGGCAGAGGCGCAGGCTTATTTATATGAAGTCGATCTGGATTCGGATGGCCTTTCAGAATATCGCCTTGAAAATGATTCCGTGTCGATTACCCTGCTGCGGATCGGTGCCCGGATCATTGAATACAACATCAAAAGCCGGGACAATAGGAATGTATTGTTTAAGATTTGGCCGGAAAAAACCTACAATCACAAAGCGCCGTATCGAATACGGGGATATTACCCCTATGGCGGATTCGAGGATTTTCTGGGGCAGGGCAGTATGGAAACCCATAAGGTTTTTGATGCCCACATCATCAAATCGTCTGGTGATTATGTTCAGGTGCAGATGGTAGCAGATTTTTATGGTAACCGATTGGAAAAAATATTTACGCTGTACGGGAGTTCTCCTCTGGTCGAGGTGCGGTACAAATTAACCTTTCACCATGAAGATGCGAATGTGATCGGTCCTCAACCCATCCTGGAACTTGGGGAAAGCCATGGGACTGAAGATGTGTTCATCGTACCAGTAGCGGAAGGATTGAAGGAATACCGGATGAGGCCTGAAGATTATTACGGACAGGCCATTCACGTCACCGAGGGCTGGAATGCGGGATACGACACCAAGGAGGACATTACCTTCATCGGGGCTTTTCCGGTGGATCAACCCATTTTTCTTCATATGTGGATGAATCATCCCAAAAACAGAGAAGCTCCTCACTATTACGTGGAATTTCAACCCTGGACACCGATCGTCCAAAAAACCAATATGTATTTTACTTATTATTTGTGGGGTGCGGGTGGGCCCTGGGAGGCCCATCTGGAAAAAATGAGGGCCAAAAATTTGATTACAAAAAGTACAATTAATGACGAATGATCACCTGTGACGAGCAGAGACCTGGTCGGAAGCTGTAGTTTCTGAATTATTTATCGGTGGAAGTCATCTCATACGATTTCGGCACATTGGATCATATTCGAAGTGACGTTTTGTCCAACTATTCTTTTTCTTCTTCGGCAGGTTTCTCCGTACTCTGAGTGTACTCCCTTTTATACGTGTATTTATCTTCCAGGTCATCAATCCATGTGTATTTCCACAAGGCTATATTTGCCCGGAATGCCCGACGTCCGATCATGTGAGCCGAAACCGGCGATGTTAAAAGAAGGAAAAATATGATAGCCAGGGCTTTAAAGGGAACTTCCGTGTAAGGAAATACCATCGCTGCGCAAAGTAGGAATATACCCACACCCAATGTGGCAGCCTTTACAGTAACGGACATCCGGAGATAAAAATCTGGCATCCTCAGAATTCCAATGGCTGCAATAAGAATGACAACAGCTCCAATCGTACTAATTATTCCTATAAATACATCCATTATGATTGTTTGCTTTTGTACAGGTAAAAGGAAAGGGCAATGGTGCCTAAAAAGGCGATAAGGGCGAAGATCATAGCGACATCCAAAAACAGCCCCTGGCCAGATCGTATGCTATAGGCTGTAACCGTACCTATCCCTATGGTGATAATTAGGTCGAGAGCAATTATTCGATCCACTACATTCGGGCCTTTATATAAGCGAATGAAGGATATCATGACCGCCAGGGCGAGAATCGGAAAAATGACATAATCAAAATAGGTAGCTAGTGTCATCGTAAAATTTCTAATAATTTTCTTTCAGCATATTGGATCCGGGCAATAAAATCCTCCTTGCTCTTCAAATACATAACGTGGACGTAAATCGATTTTTTGTCGTCACTGACATCCAGGACAACGGTGCCTGGAGTAAGTGCGATAAATACGGACAATAAATTAATTTCCAAATCTGAACTGGCCTCAAGTGGAAAACGGACGATCCCTGGATTAAAAAAGTACTTGGGGGTGATGACATCAAACGCCACCTGGATATTTGCAGAGATCATCTCGTATAAAAAATACAGGAAAAACCAGATGGATTTGGGTACACGATTGAAATACCGTTTGTCTTTCTCGTTGCGATTCAAAATCCACATGATTAAAAAACCGAGCAGAAACCCAAACAGAAAGTTGGAGTAATTCATGGAACCAGTGAGCGCTACCCAAATAAACGACAACACCACATTCATCAAAAACTGTTTTACCATACGTTTATTCTTTTATTTGACCAGGACTGCTTCGATATACGGTGTAGGGTCAGCCATTTCACCTGCAATCTTACTTGCTACCTGGATAATAAATTCTGCATTCAATCCTATCATCAATGTTACACCAGCCAGGAATGCAATCGGAAACACCAATAAGGCCTTTCGGAACAAAGGCATGGGAGCGAAATGGTCTAAACTGTTCGCCTCCTCTTTTGGATCTTTCCAAAATACTTCCGACCAAATTTTAGCCATCAGGTACAAGGTAATAAAACTGCCAATAATTATTCCACATATGAAAAAGTAGTTACTACTCTGATACCCAGCATCAAATAAATAAATTTTGGGCCAAAAACCCGACAGGGGGGGAATGCCTGCCAGTGAAAATAAAACTACGGCCATCATCAATGATATTTTGGGATACTGTCCATAGATGCCCCCAAGCCTGGATAAATCCATAGACCCTCGCAATTGGCGGATGAGCCCGGCCATCAAAAACAGGTTGGATTTGATGATGATATCATGAATCAAATAAAAAATCAATCCAATGAAAGCTATTTCCGTAAATAGAGCCAAACCCCCAATGACAAATCCCAGGTGACAGAGGATAAGGTATGAAAAAATACGCCTGAGATTGTTTTTAATAACCGCGCCAAAGGAGCCGGTTATGATGGTCATAACCCCTATCCCCATTAACAACAACTGGATAAAATCATCGGGTATAAATATCAGTGTAAATACTCTTAAAAATCCATAAATCCCGACTTTGGTAAGGAGGCCTCCAAACACTGCTGCAACCGCTGATGGAGGGGTGTGGTAAGAGGAGGGCAGCCAAAAATACAAAGGGAAAAGTGCGGACTTAATTCCAAAACCAATTACAAAAAACATGGCAGTCATGTTCACGATGGCCCGTTTTTCGACCAATAATATTTTCTGGGAGAGATCGGCTATATTGAGCGTCCCTGTGATCCCGTACAAAATCGCGATACCAGTGAGAAAGAAAGTGGATGCCAGAATATTCAGCGTCATATATTTTACAGCTCCCTCCAATTGTGGTTTACGCCCGCCAATGGTCAGTAAAACGAAGGAAGAAATGATAATCACTTCAAACCACACATAGAGGTTGAATATATCGCCGGTGAGAAAGGCTCCGTTGAGGCCCAGAATCAAAAAATGAAAGATCGGAAAATATCCGTATCGTATTCGCCCTTTGCTCACTCCGGTGGCTGAATAAATGGATACGGCCAGAGCCACGATCGAAGTCAGTAATACAAACGTTGTGCTCATCAAATCACCTACAAACACAATTCCGAATGGTGCATCCCAATTGGCAGCATTCATCGTCAAAATCGGTCCGTTAAGAACCCGGGTGAACAATCTTACCGAAATGATCAGACCAAGCAGACTTCCTACGATGCTTATGATTCGGTGTGCTAAGATTTTTTCCCAAAACGCCAATAATACGATCGCGGTAAATAAATGGACCAGAACCGGAGCTATGATGATATGTGAGATCATATATCTTCTTCTTCTGGTGTGTTTAAATTATCCAAATCATCGGTTTGAATGATGGCATATACCCTTTTTAGTAACACGATGGCAAACGAGGTAAGACCAAAACTGATGACAATGGCAGTCAGAATCAAAGCTTGTGGAATCGGATCGGAATACACGTCCGTAAGGGATTGTAATTCTCCCGCAATCACGGGGGGATGACCTTTAACAATATTGCCCAGTAGAAATATGAGAATATTCGTCCCATTCCCTAGTAAGATGATTCCCAGTAGGAGCCGAACCATGCTACGCTTCAGGATAAGATATACCCCTGCTGCATATAGACATCCCATCGTGATCACTAATAATAATTCCATTCTAATGTGATTCCAGTGAAATAGTAAACAAAATGGTTAACACCACCCCCACCACCACAAAATAGACTCCCATATCAAAAAAGAGCGATGAACCCACTAATCCCACAACGGGAAATGGTTGATTCAACCAAAGTCCGGTCATCACAGGATAGCCGAAAAAAACCGGTAAAAACATGCTCAGGGTTGCGAGTGCCAATCCGGCAGTAATAAATGATAAAGGGTTAAAATGCAATATCTTAAGGGTTTGTTGAGTACCATAGGCAATACTATGCAAAACGAACGCAATGGATGCGACCAGGCCCCCTACAAATCCTCCCCCTGGTAAATAATGACCCCGAAGAAGTAAAAAAACCGAAAATAGCAATAATATCGGATGCATGTATCGGGTGGCCGTTTGTAGTATAACGCTTTTCATATTATTCTTTTTCGGTGGGTTTCAATTTCAATTTCATTAAACTGTACACTCCCAATGCTGCTATGGCCAGAACTACAATTTCAAACATGGTGTCAAAACCCCGAAAATCAACCAAAATCACATTGACCACGTTTTTTCCTTTTGCTAGCGTATAAGCGAACTCCCCGTAAAATTCACTCACTTCCTTATTCGTCGGTATATGTAGGACATTGATGGCAATGAGCGAAAGAATAGTACCAAATAAAATCGAAACGACAGCATCACGAGCTATTACCATTCTGTTTTTAGTATGAAATCGCAAAAAGGAAGGTAAATTAAACAACACAAAAGCAAACAGAACTACCGTCAGAGTGTCGATGGTGAACTGTGTCATTGCCAGGTCAGGAGCACCATAAAAAACAAACATGAGACAAATGGTAAATCCTACAATACTCAAGCCTACGACCGCAGTCAACCGGGATGAGGTGATTACGATCAGAATTAAAGCACCGATGAGCAGGATTACATTCATGGCTTCGTATATGGTAATCGGCGATAACTGGTTGAAATCGATGGATATCGGCCCTGCTTTAATCAGCTCGTAAATCAATAATAATTCGGCAAATATGATGATTTTGACCAGGTAGGACCGTAAAAACCCATTATGCATGACAGCCGTAAATCTCGCTGAGATACGGAGGAAAATCCCCCATATTTGACTAAAAAAAGAATAGGGAGCGTACGTTGTGGTGGTGGTATGGACGGGGAATTTTTTATTAACCAGATACAAGAGTATCCCCGCCAGGAGCGTCGCAAGGCTTAGAATTAACACCAGATTAAATCCATGCCAAATTTTTAGATTTACCGTACCTCCTTCTGCACCAACCACAGAAATAGCCGGAGAAATCACCACTTCTCCTATGTAACCCGGAACCAGGCCAAAGATCAGTCCCGCTGTCGCCAAAATGAGCGGCGGAACCCACATTGAACCCTGGGGAAGATGAATATGGCGAAATTGGGGGGGTAGTTTGCCGACAAAAGGTCTGATTCCTGCTATAAATCCGGCAGTCACCAGACAAATGTTGGTCACCACTGCCGCAATAGTCAAATACACAGAGATATTCGAAGAGGCATTGAGAGTGGCTTCGTAGATGAGGTCTTTTCCGATGAAACCAAAGAAAAAGGGGACTCCCGCACTAGATAGTGCCGCCAGTAAACCCGCTATAAATACAGGAAGGAGTACTGCTTTTAAGCCGGAGAGGACTCTAATGTCCCTGGTGCCCGTTTCATGATCAATTATGCCTGTAGTCAAAAACAAGGTCGCTTTGTATAAGGCATGGACAATGATAAAGACGCACGCCGCAATTAGTGCCTCACGGGTTCCCAGACCGATCAGAAAGGTCAGCATTCCCAACACGGAGATGGTCGAATAGGCCAATATAGCTTTTAAATCGGTCTTGAATAAGGCATGTATACCTGCATACATCATCGTAAATCCTCCTACGATCATAAGCGACCAGGACCAAATTGGTGTGTCACCCAGAATGGGCGAAAACCGTAACAACAAAAAAATACCTGCTTTGACCATGGTCGCAGAATGTAAATATGCCGATACGGGGGTAGGAGCCTTCATTGCATCCGGTAACCAAAAATGAAAAGGGAATTGAGCTGATTTGGTAAAAGCTCCGGCGAAAAGTAATCCTACGATGAGTGGATATGTGCTGTGATTTCTTAAAATATCTGCTGATGCAAAAAGTTCCTCTATGGAATACGTTCCGGCTACACGGCCGATAATGACCAGGCCTACTAAAAGAAAAAATCCTCCCAAACCGGTCAGACAAAGAGCGTTCACAGCACTTTTCCTGGATCCTGCCTCCTCATTGTTGAAACCAATCAGGAAAAACGAGCTAATACTGGTAAGTTCCCAGAAAACAAACAGAAGCAAAATGTTGTCCGAAAGAACCAGACCGAGCATGGCGGCCATAAACAGGCTTAAGTACGCATAAAAGCGATCCAGAAAAGGATGGTTTTTCAAGTAGGAACTGGTGTATATAAAAATCAGTGCTCCGATAAGGGATATCAATAAACTGAATAATAATGAAAGGCCATCCAGTCGAAAACTGAAGTTTAGTCCCAAAGAAGGAACCCAGTCCGTGTGTTGAAATATAATAGATCCACCCGATACGGTGGGAATGCGTAATAATAGCCGGATGCTTATGAATATCGGTAGAGCAGCGAGTGTTATACTCCATTTGCCTTTGATGTACTTTCCCAAAGGAATTAGAAAAAGAGCTAAGATAATACCCGATATTGCGATTAATAACATTTGGATTGTCCTACTTATTTGTCGCTAAATTACTCAAGAAAAATCGAAATTGCGGGTTTTTGAGGTCCACCCTGAATGTTTTCTTCGAATTAACCATTTGATATCAGGCATTTTGTGCCAGACCGGAATATTCATTTTTAATTTCGACATTTTCTAAGCCCGGATCGTTAGTAAAACAAACTTAGTTTAATCATGAAGAAAGCAATGCTCCTTTTGAGCCTTATAATTTTCTATGGCGGGGGGTTGTATGCACAGGATTTTACCCAGAACATACATGGTCAGATCATCGATAAAACAACCCAAACACCGATCATCGGTGCTAATATTATTGTGCTGGATACCGATCCACTTATAGGAACGGTTTCCGATTTGTCGGGATATTATGAACTGACCAACGTCCCCACAGGACGTGTTTCGGTCCGGGTCTCCTACCTCGGTTACGAATCCGTTACTATGACCGACCTCGAGTTGACCACAGGAAAAGAATTGGTCTTGAATTTCGCCATCGAAGAGAAAGTAACCAAGCTTGAAGAGCTGGTTGTCGTGGCGGGTGACGAAAAATCGCAACCCCGGAATGATATGGCCACCGTCAGTAGCAGGCAGTTTACGGTCGAAGAAAGCCAGCGGTACGCCGGAGGACGAAACGATGTAAGCCGAATGGCGCAAAATTTTGCAGGAGTCCGCGGCTCCAATGATGCGGTGAATGATATTGTGATACGCGGGAATAGCCCTGTCGGATTGTTGTGGAGAATGGAAAACATCGACATCCCCAATCCCAATCATTTTGGAACGTTGGGTTCTACGGGTGGTCCGGTTTCCATGTTGAATAACAACGTACTGGCCAATTCTGATTTTTCAACCGGTGCTTTTCCTGCAGAATATGGGAATGCCATTTCAGGCGTTTTTGATTTGAAACTTAGAAACGGGAATTCCCATAGTTATGAATTTTTGGGCCAGGTAGGATTCAACGGTTTTGAACTGGGAGCTGAAGGGCCCATTAATCGGGAGAAAAAGTCTTCCTTTGTGGTCAATTATCGTTATTCCACCCTGGGTGTACTCAGCGCATTGGGCTTTAATTTTGGGACAGGAACAGCGGTTCCCTATTATCAGGATGTGTCCTTCAAGGTGCGTTTGCCCGTGGATGAAAAAAATGTGTTTTCCGTTTTTGGCCTGGGTGGGGTGAGCCACATCGATATATTGACGAGTCAGGATACCACCAGCGAAGTGTTTTACTCGGACTACCGCGATATATACAACCGTACTCAAACGGGGGTTATCGGTCTCGATTATACCCATCTCATCAATGCATCGTCCTATCTCAATCTTACCGTTGCAGCTACGAGTATGACTTCGGAGAGCATAGTAGATTCAGTCAGCTATGAAACCTATGATGTTTTCGATTTTTACCGACAAAATTTTGGCCAGGACAAATTGCAAGCCGTTTTATCC
The DNA here is from genome assembly GCA_937952445.1 of uncultured Bacteroidota bacterium. Taxonomy (GTDB): domain Bacteria; phylum Bacteroidota; class Bacteroidia; order Chitinophagales; family Saprospiraceae; genus Membranihabitans. Next base: position 11,112 of record CALGAA010000218.1, read on the forward strand.
TATAAAAAGAAACTAAATGCTCAGCACAACTTGGAAGCTGGATTGCGAACGAGTCAGATTTTTATCGACGTTCAGGACAGCATCACCCGTGATCAGGGAGAAAACTATTCTACGATCACAAGATTTGATGGAAATACCTGGCTTTTCCAGCCCTATATCCAGTACCAATACCGACCTACGGACCAGTTGGTGGTGAACGGCGGAGTCCAGGGGCAGGTGTTGACACTGGCGGGGCAGTATACTGTGGAGCCCCGGCTGGGGGTAAAATACAAACTTTCCGACCGGGATAATATTTCCATGGGGTATGGTTTGCACAGCATGATGGCATCTCCGGAATATTATTTCAGCTCTATTCCGGATGAATTCGGGCGTGAATATCACCCCAATAAAGGGCTTGACTTTATTAAAGCTCATCATTTCGTAGCAGGTTATGACCATACTTTTACGCGAACATTGCGAGCGAAAGCTGAAATATATTATCAGCGATTATTTGATGTGGTGGTCGACCAATATCGCTCTTCTTTCTCTATTCTCAACGCGGGTACCTTTTCGACGAGTGCCCCCGAAGAATTGC
>CALGAA010000219.1 GCA_937952445.1 uncultured Bacteroidota bacterium
CTTCCAGGTGTTTCTTATTCCCGTTTTTTGTCCGGATATCAAGGACAGAGGAAAGGCGCCCCCCGTAGGAGGAAGGCCAGAAACTTTTGTAAAAATCCACGTGACTGATCAGGCTGGTATTGAACAGGGAGATAAAACCGGCCGCGTGGTTGACATTGAATAGCGTAGCACCGTCCAGGAGGATGAGATTCTGGTCCTGCTTGCCACCCCTAACGAGCAGATGGGAATACCCTTCCCGGCCACCGGTCACACCAGGTAAGAATGTAATGGACTTGAGTACATCGGTTTCTCCAGTCAGTCCGGGGAGGGCATCGAGAAATTCCAGAGGAACGCTTTGCAAACCCAGAGCTGCTTTTTGATGGATGCTTTCCTGTCCGAAAACCACCACCTCGTCCAGCGTAGAAATTCTCATCCGGACCTCGTACCGCATCAGCTCAGGCCGGATAATCAGATTGGTATCCCGGTATCCGACATAGCTGATGTTGACGGTATCCCCGGCAGCGGCAGGGATTCGCAGAAAGCCTTCGTGGTCGGAAACCTCGTATTCATCCGTTTGCCGATTGTGCCCCACAGCCTGGAGCAGGGATTCGGTAGAATGATATCCGATCACCCGAATTTGCCGTTCCTGCGCGGTCAGGGGTTGTAATATGGCCCATACTAAAAATAGTAATAATCCGGATTTCATAGCCATTAAGATTTCCTGCCCAGGTATACTTCTACACAGTTTCATAATGCAACAAGCCTTTGCCACTTACCATTTATGGCCAGAAAATAAACTCCACTAGCACCCAATTGGAAACGGCAGTCATAATCTCTCGCTACCAACTTTTTTTCTTTGAAAACCAATACTCCTGCAGCATTATATAATTGTAAATCCATCAAAACCGGATTTGAGAATCGAATAGTTAGATCCGATCCGGAAAGCCAGGGATTAGGAAAAAGAATAAATTCTGCGTCTCTTTTATCCGTTTGACAATTGGTTTCCACGCGCATCAACCCCGGCCTGTACATAGCTAAGATTTTTTCCATACGATGTACTTGGCCTTTCGTGAAAAAGTACATACAATCGTGATCAGTATAATCCATGAAATTCATAAACATATCCTTATTTCCACATGTTCCCCGCTCTTTTTTTGGACATCCGTAATAAGGATATTCCTGGGCGGGAGTATCCTTTACAAAATCAACATCCTTACATTCATCATTCCACATATGAAACAATCCCAGGTAGTGTCCTACTTCATGAGTGAGAGTACGAGATGGTCCTTTTACATCCAAATAGTCGCGGTGAATCACCACACCATCTTCTTTTTCAGTTCGCTGTCCGGGAGCAGTTCCAAAACCCACTATATTCTCTCCTGTATCGGCAATCCAAACATTTAAATATCGTTCCGTATCCCAGGCATCACTTCCTCCTCGGGATGTATAGTGCAATTCCTCTTTTACACCAATCCTTTCCATGGATGTTCTAATTCTTACTACACCTGATGTAGGAAATCCGGAGGGATCTCGGGAAGCCAGGCAAAACCTTATATTGGCTCGCCCCACTAAATTTTTAAAATGGTCGGGTACATTTGCCAAATCGCTATTTAGTCCGTTAAAGTCCCGATTTAGGTATTCAAGTTGACGTACTAAAACCTGGTCTGGTATATTTTCATTCACATTTTTATAGACAAGATGAAAAACAACTGGAATGGTTACACTTGAACGATTCGTTCTAATATTATCGGCCAATTCCTGATGAATGGGTGAGAATATTTTCGAATCACCTGCGGTTGTATCATTAAGTTCAAATCCACATACTCTATGCCGTGGTAGCTGGGTCATACCCTGTAACCAAATCGATAAAAGAAAAAATAGGATTCCGGCATTCACGATCGCTTTTTTCACATTCATCTGATTATCTGGACGGACCCGGTCATCATAAGTGGTTCCCGGTTCTGCCCCTTGAATACAACATTCAACCGATACGCATACACGCCTGAAGGTAAGATGCTTCCATCCCAGATATGGCCATCCCAGGACAGAACACCCCCTGTTTGTCGATAAACCTGCCCACCCCATTTGTCATATACGGAAAAAGACTCCATCTTCCAATCCCGGTAACGACATCGGTTAATTATTTCCAGATAATCGTTTTGGCCATCCCCGTTCGGGGAGAACGCATTGGGTATTTCCAGTTCACAATCACAATCCCGTTCCTGAACCTGGTATTCAAACTCATATCTTCCACAGTCGTTGGTCACGGTCAACTGATAATTTCCCTTGTCACCTACCGTTATACCGGAGGTAACTGCTCCGGTGGACCATAAGTATTGTCCTGGCACAGGGGCGTGAAGAACGATACGTTCTCCAGAACAATAGAAGGTATCGATCACCGTTTCCGGCTGAAAATCCTCCGCAAAAACCACTATTGTAGTATCCGTAAATTCCAGGGTATCGATCATTGCCGTGACGTGGTACGTCCCCGATCGCTGTACTGCCAACACCGAATCCCTTCCTCCTGTATTCCAATAGTAGTCGGCCTCGTGGAAGGCCGCATTGAGTTCGACCTTTTCGCCGGCACAGACCAGTACCGTATCCGGCAACGGATTGAAAACTTCCACCAGTACATCGTCTATGAAATACATCGTGGTTTCGGGACTTACCAACCTCAATGTGTCGATGAAAATATGTTCCGTTTCTTCATCGGGTTTGAAATTGCCTATCGCAATATATTGTTCTCCACCCTTTGCCATATACTTTCCTTGTACCGTTATCCATTGATTAAAATCATCAATAAATGGCCCCTGATATGTGATCTGTGGGTCAATTTCTGATATCATTCCCCTGTCATCGACCAAATATCCCTGTTCATCACTGTACAAATACAGACCGATCGATTTGATAATGTAATATGCAATTTTTTGTGCTTTGGGCATCACATAAAAACGAACAAAAACCTGGTCATTCCGATCCAGGGTACTAAGAAGTTCGTTAGCAGCAAAGCCTCTTATCGTATAAGTGGTATCGTAGTTTACTATCGAATAACCTATACCTGGAAAGACCAGTAATGACAACATTCCTTTTCCTTTTTTAGGGTACTGGGTGTACTGCAATGCCGTATGTGGTATTTTTACTTCATCATGATCAAAGCATTCATGAAAGAGCTGTACCAAAGCACTTCGTTTCGGAGCAGGCTCAAACCAGGCACTTTGCTGGCTCAAACCGTGCAATCGACTAATGTATTCACAAGGGGAAAGCTCATCGAAATAAGGATTTGGAACTAAATTCTGGGAAAAGGAAAAAAAACTGTTGCTCCAAATGATCGGTACAATGTAAAATATTTTGCTCATACAGTTCACTTTACCTTCAAACGCCATAGCATTTGAAATCTTTATTTCAAATAGCAATTATTCTACTATCACTTTTTTAGTAGATATGTGTTGCATATTTCTGTGGATGG
>CALGAA010000220.1 GCA_937952445.1 uncultured Bacteroidota bacterium
AGGTTAACTGATTCCACATGTTCTGGAGCTCGGTCCTGCGGCGGGACATCTCGTAATAACCGGGCACAGCAGAGGGAGGTTGCTCACAAATAATCTGTGCCCCATCAGATGCTAAATTGAGGATTGATTCCAAAGTACCCACAGTAAAAAACCGGCTGGATGGGATAATCAGGGTTTTGTACCGGGATGGTCCCGGTACCGTTTGGATGCCTTCGGCTGATGCCTCAGAATTTTGAATTTGCTGGTCGGACACGAAATCCATCAGATACCCTTCTTTCATGAGCCTTTTCGTCCACTTATAAAAGGAAGTGGGATGCAGCCACTCGTCAATATTGTGTACTGTTAACATATGAAGCGCATTACCGGGATCCGCCCACACATCATATACCGGCCAATACACCAAAAGCTCGTTATCACTCCATCCGTTTTGCAACATAGATTGACAACGTGTGACATAGCGATTGAAATCATTGAAATGAGGCCACAGACTATTCGCCGGAGTCAGGTTGAGGGATGCATAGAAAAGCCATCCCGGCCAGGCCGCATCCTCAGGTGAATAGGTAACACCATGATAAAACATATGATTCACCCCGGAAAGAAAAGCTTGCTCCAGTTCGGGTTTCATTTGGGAAAATGAAGATTTGAAATGCTCTCCCAGCCAGGTAAAAGTCTCGCTCGACACCAGGTTTTTACCTGACACATGAGCTGCCGACGATGCGAATTTCAACATAATGGGATCCGGATCTACGTTGCGAATATCATTGCTATCGCGTCTTAATCCCGGGATAGGGAAATACGTCGAACCGAAAGTTTCACTCTCCGGAATATCGACGGCGGCGTAAAGATCCAACAGATGACCGGGGGAACCGTGGGCCTGGTTTTTGGTCAATTTACCATGATCATGCGCCCAATCCGTCCAGTTCCTGGTAAAATTTTCCAACAGCAATTCGTGAAGCGTTTCGCGGTAATCGCTTTTTATCCTAACTACGGTATCGGAACTGGAATCTGAAAACAGGTTAAATAAATGTGGCGTCAAATCATAGCCACGCCTTGTTTCGAATTCATTTAAAAAATCCGGAGTCCAATCGGCGCCATAGACTTCGTAACTATCATTGTACAACGCCCGGATACCAGGCATGTTTGCCCCGAACACGCTATCATATACGGCGAGGTAGGAATCCACAGCGGTACGGGAAAGGTGGTCGAGTACAAACCCTTCTCCCCCGGGTGCAGCGCGTTTGACTCTTTGACCTGTTTTGCCATTAAAATAAACAATGACCTCCCACGAAATTTCATTCGCTTCCCAGTTAAGCCGACCTTCCACAATATGCGACGATAAATCTACCCATTGCCCACCTTTTGGCCGACCTATTACGGCCTCGAGCCGGGCATTGGCTTGACGATGATCTTCCGGGGAAAGTGGTTCAATGATCCGATCCCCCGGATTCAAATGATAGATTCGTGGGACCAATTTTGAAGCTGCATTAGCCGGCTCAACCCACGGCCCCCCGTATGGCCAACCAGTTCCCTGAGTAAGATCCACCTGCATTCCCAGGCTGTCGGCTATATGGACCGTAAATTGAAGAATTTCAATCCATTGAGGTGACAAATATGAAATGTAACGATCTTCAAATCCTTTGGCTCCATAGATCGGCGCAATTTCAACTCCTCCGATTCCTTTTTGATGATAATCAATAAGCAATTTCCGAATGTTTGTTTGATCTACAGCGCTTCCCATCCACCACCATCTGGTCCATGGTTTGGTATTTTCCCGAACCGAAGGCCACAAATCTGAGGAAGAATGTGTTTGTCCTGACCCCGCAAAAGGGAAGGTTAAAACGGCAAGTAGCAACACAATACGGATTATGGTATAAAAATCGCGTCGTGAATGTGGAGTTGGAAATAGGTTGGTCGGTAAAGATTTGGATTCAGAGTACCTGTCAGACCATCGTGGTGTGCATCTCACGTTGAAGAATTTTAAATCACATGAATAATCCCAAAGGTAGAAAAAATAGTAGTTTGGTATGATTTTAACTGCATCGCATGAATATTCAACTTCAACCTTTGTCCACTGACGACCTTTCGTTTTGTGCCACGTTGGTCGGGCAAGCGGGATGGAACCAGGTAGACGAAGACTGGAAACGCCTGATGGAACTGGATCCTGAAGGTTGCTTTTTGGTTAAAATGGATGGACACCAGGTCGGGACCATTTCATCGACCAGGTTCCTGACTGATGCTCGCTGCAGTGGGCCCAATGTAGCCTGGATATCTATGGTTTTGGTTCATGAAAAATTCAGAGGACTGGGAATTGGCCGGGAGATGTTTGCGCGGGTAATGGAAAAATTGAAAACGGACAATATTGATACCATCCGATTGGACGCCACCAGGATGGGCTTCCATATATATTCAAAATTTGGGTTCGAGGAGGAATATCAGCTCGTGCGAATGGTCCGAACACCATCGGTGGCCGCTACCCGGGGTTTCCCCGATAATACCCTGGCGACCAACGTTAATGACCAGATCGACGCCGCACAACTGGCCCACCTCGACTGTCAGATTACAGCCACGAATCGAATTCCTTTGATCCAATCACTGATTCGCACCGGGCATGTGATTCAGACAAATGCCGTTCCTGATTCGGATGGTGCCTTTCCCACGCCAGTAGTGGGTGGCCCTGCATCGGGAACGGAGAATACTGAATCCGGTGGCTCGGGCATAGGTGCACCTGTTCCACGAGATGATAATATTTCCGCATACCTGGCCTTCCGACCCGGCCGAACAGGGTGGCAGATTGGACCATGTATAGTACGGGATGAGAAATCCGGACTCTCTCTCCTGCAAACGACTTTACGATATTTGGCCCACGAAAAGATCATCATTGACATTCCACTGGAAAATGCTACCGTCATCCAATGGGCCAGGGAAAACAAGTTTGTCGAACAACGTCGATTTATCAGAATGTTTCACGGGCATAAAATCGATGATTCCCCATCTCATATCATGGCTTCTTTTGGACCGGAGAAGGGATAAAAGTGGTTCCAATGCCGGCGTATTCCCTCTGCGACCGTATTTAACCCTCAAAATCCATTCAAAAACAACCTCAATTCCCCGGACCTTTTTTATATTGTAGATTTCACTGTGAGGACTAAATCTCTATTTATGAGTTACTTTAAATTACTTTTTACCTGTCTTTTTCTTTTGGGCATAGGGACTTTATCTACTGGTCAGACACCACAAAATATAATCTTCATTCTTTCTGATGACCACCGGTACGACTATATGGGCTTTCATCCGAATAGTCCGGATTTCTTGGAAACGCCTGGAATGGACCGGATGGCTCGTGAGGGTGCACATCTGGCCAATGCGTTTGTGACCACGTCGCTTTGTTCACCCAGCAGAGCATCGATCCTGACCGGGCAGTACGCATTTAGACACGGGGCAGTGGACAATTCATTTCCCATGAAACCCGGCACTATATTTTTCCCTGAACAACTCCAAAAAGTCGGGTACGAAACAGGCTTTTTTGGAAAATGGCACATCGGAGAAGCGCACGACGATCCCAAACCAGGATTTGACCGATGGGTGAGTTTTCGTGGGCAGGGCGTTTACTATAATCCTGTTCTCAACATCGATGGGGAACAACACAAAATCGAAGGATACATTACCGATTTACTCACAGATTACGCTGTGGATTGGTTGGAAAACGGACGTGAAAAGGACAAACCTTTTTTTGTTTATCTGTCCCATAAGGCGGTCCATGCAGAATTTGAACCGGCCCGACGTCATGAAGGTATGTATGGGGATGCGCAGCTTGAAATTCCACATTCGATGAAAAACATCGCCCAAAATTATGAAGGCAAGCCGAATTGGGTCCGCGAACAGCGATACAGTTGGCACGGTGTGGACTATATGTACCACCATCAGCCTGACCACCCTTCATCGGTGGAGGAGATTTAGATCCGGTATCGTGAATCATTGATGGCGGTGGCTGAAAGCGTCAGCCGG
>CALGAA010000221.1 GCA_937952445.1 uncultured Bacteroidota bacterium
TATAATCGATATCAGAAGATATTTTCAAAACCCGCAGGACCTCTTCGATCGTGAGATTATCAAAGGTTCCCGTAAATTTAAAATCCTTCATTTCCAGAGCCCCCACATTGCACTCCACGTCGTATTTTCGTTCGATGTCCCGAATGACGATTTCCAGTGGTGCATCCCGAAAAATTAATTTTCCTTCCCGCCACGGTGCAGCTTCGTCTTCCGTAATATCAAATATTTCAAAACGGTCGGTCTGGCGGTCCAATACAGCGGTCTGTAAAGGTCGGAGGGTCACCGCACTTTTGGCCTCGCCGGTCACCTCGACCGATCCACTGACCAGAGTCGTAACCGGTTCGAAGTCGTCCGGATAAGCCCTTACATTAAAGCGTGTACCGAGCACTTTTACATCCATATTTCCGGTGTGGACAATGAACGGTCGGCCGGGATGGCGGACTACGTCAAAAAAGGCCTCCCCCACCAGCTGAATTTCCCGTGTTTCGTTGTTGAAATCCGAGTTCCAGGATATTCGGCTATCGGCATTTAAAAGCACAACGCTGCCATCCGGTAAGGTGATCTCGTGGTTCTCCCCCCGATCTGTCGCAGATGATTCTTCGAAAGTAACCGTGTCCTGGACAACCGTCGGTTTCTCAGAACCAGGCACCATTTTCCAAACGAACCACGTGGTTACGATCAGAAGAACAGCTGCCGCTATACGCAATACGGTTCGGGTTTTTACTCCACTCCGAAGCGTCTGGGTATTGACTTCGTGAAATCCTTTATCGACATCGAACTGTGCATCATTGAATTGGGAAACCGTTTGTCGGGCTTTTACCTCAGAAAACATTTTCCGATTCTCAGCTGATGATTCGATCCACCGGATCACTTCACTGCGTTTGGCCGCAGAAAGTTCACCTTTTATAAAACTTATAAGTGTTTTTTCAGTCATTCGTCACAGGTTAATAACATTCGCATAATCGTCCTCGACAGGGAATGTTGATGCACTTGTATAACATAAAGACGGAATAACCCAGTTATACCCTGAGTCGAAATCGAAATATTTTTTAACCTACTGGATTACGAACTTTTCACGGATTCAAAAGAATCTTGAAATTATTGTTAGTTTTATGTAAATTTAACCATATTATAGGTTGCTCACTTAGTGTAATTCATTGTTGTGAAAGATATAAAGCCATCTGAAATTGTTCCATTGCTGCAGAAAGGAGACCGGACAGCATTTGAGACAATCTATCGGCTTTATTCCAATAACCTGTACATCATCGCACATTCATATACCGGGGATCAATTCGTAGCGGAAGACCTTGTTCAGGAAGTTTTCGTGCGATTGTGGGACCAGAGAAAAAATCTCAATATTCAGTCGACTCTCAATGGATATTTGTTTATGATGATCAAAAACAAATGTCTTGATCATCTAAGGAAACCCCGCAAGACCCTGTCGTTGGAAGAGAGCGAAATGCTTTTGGAAGAAAGGATCAATTATTACGCGTTGCAGGATGAGGCCGCTTCCCAAATGATCGAAACGGAGCTCGAAAAAAGCATCCATGATGCCATCGAATTGTTACCGGAGGCCTGTAAAGCCGTATTTTTGAAAACCCGAATGGAAGGATTGAAATACCGGGAAGCAGCCGATGAATTGAATATCTCGGTGAAGACGGTGGAAAGCCATATGACCAAAGCCTTAAAGCATATGCGGGTTTATCTGAAGGAATTTTTGTCGGTCCTGTTATAATCCCCGAAAGGGTCTAATCATCAAAATTTACCCATATCTGCGATGGTAGCCTTCATTAAAAACACATTGTAGGGCAGCCACATCGACATGGTAAAATAAAGTTCATCCCCTTCTACCGACCTGGGATGGAAGTAGGATCCGTACAACTGACTGTATTCAGTCCCCGCCGCCAATTCATATGGTTCGCTCCAGGGGCCTGTAATCTGATTAGCCGTCCGCATCGTAATGTTGTATCGGTCCGCATTAAAATAAGCAATAAACCACTTTTCGTGGTCCTGATTGTACAATACCGACAGCTCGCCCACCTTATCATCTATGATGACGGTAGCCTGGTTCTCGTCGCCCACCAACCAGGTACCCTGATCACCGTTCCAAAATTCATAGCGATCCTTATGCTCGATATTTTCCTCCGCAAATCGGGCCAGATGTGCCGGACTATCCCGACCGGTCTGAGTTCCGATCATATAGACGTATCCATCCTTTTTAAAATAACCGGCCTGCCCGAAATTACTGTTGGATCCAAATTCAATATCCTCACATTTCGACCAGGTCTGCCCGTTATCATCGGATCGGTAAAGACCGGAATAATTGGTAATCCAGCCATCCCAATTTCTCATATTAAAATAATGTACATAATCGACTCCATTAGCCCGTATAGCCGCTGTCGGAATCGATGTCCAGTCGCCCCTTCCGGAATTGTCCTTGGCACTGTAAATGATTTCGCGCGCATGCCCGCTTTCATCCGCCGCCATATCGTGGATAACCAGGCCCTCATCGAGGTTTTTATTATTGCTAAAGCCCAATACGTTGGATCGCCAACTTCCCCCGTTGGGACCCGGATTGGCCGGACGTGGCCTAAAATCCTGACCAAAAGTATCCCCGAAGAAAATTCCGTATTGGCCCGGTTGCATTTCCCATATGATGCCCAGATCAGTGCCGCCGACATTCCAGTCCCGTGCTGTATTATTGGGATTGACCACGGTTTCACCGTCCATCGGAATTCCTGTCACCCGGGCTATCCGTTCGACTTTGCGAACAAAAAATCCCCATCGGTTGTCAACATCCAAAACAACCCGGTTTGAAACATTTCCATCTTCATATTCTGCGGACAATATCAATTGAAACCGTTCCGGGTCAGCAGGTTGTATCTCATATCGGAGAATATACGGAGAGCTGAGTTGACTCCGCGCGATTCGATCATTCATCGGAGCTCCGCCGCTTTTGACCACATGTAAAAATGCCACATTGTCCAGATTTTTAAAGATCAGTTCCACGGTGACCATCCGGGTTGTTGTATCCGGGATAAGTTCACTGGCCGAAGCCATGATCTCGTCCACCGGGATAGGGGATTTGTCAGGCGTGTCGGATGTACAGCCAATGACAAAAACGATAATGATCAACCCATAAAACAAGGAGTAAGGGATCCATCGTTTTAATCCATTGAATATGGAACTGAAAAAAATATCGTGACGTATTCTATTTATCATCGTTTTTACAATTTCATGAGCCGGGTAAACCTTTCCCAGGTGGGCCGGGCATTAAAGTTCATGATACTTTTGACGAGGTATCACTACCATGATCTGTTGGGATTTCACACATGATCTTTGCCCCACCCGTTTTTTTGCAAGGCGTGTTTAAAGCCCTACTGATCGCCCATCGAATCTTATTCCCGGATATGATCGATCAATGCCTCGGGAGAACGGGGATCTACCCCAAAGACAAAGGTCATTCCCTGACTAAATGGAGCTTTCAACTCAAAATTTTCAAATGAAATACCACCGGGAATAGGTGATTGGCTCGCCCAATATGTATACCGTCCGTTCACCAGACACTCCAGACCAGTTATGGTTGGCGATGCTGCCCAGTACTGCGTGGCTGTTTCCCCGTAATACTTCCAATGCGAATGGGTACCGGGCTCGTAATCCGCCTCCGACGGATGGAGTTCGTCCGGGGCAGCCAATACATACGCCAGACCCGTTCCACCGGGGATGAATTCATTTACGGAAAAATGACGGTGGGTCGTGAAAGCATCTCCCTGGTAATCAGGCCAGAGGTTTCGGGACAATACCCGGCGGGAATCCAGGTACAATTCCCGTAGCCGCGCAAAATTGCCCATAGTAGCGGTGACGATAAAATGTTCAAGGGCGGCGGAATTTTCCGCTTTGTACGTGGAAACTTCTACTTCATAGGGTTTATCCGAATAAAACCTCAACCGGACATAGACGTGCGCACCATTTTCAAATGGTTCTGAAAACACGTATAAGGTCAGCGTTTCCCGATCGCCCTGACGTTCAATTTTACCTTGTACGGGCTGGTCTTCAGCTCCCGGAACTGCAGATTCGGAATTTTCAGCGCTCCAAAACCGCTTCCCGCGCACCCCATCCAACGCACTCATCTCCAATTCGGAAAAACCACGATGCTGCTCTCCTTCCACCACAGGTTCAAGGGCGAGGAAATTGATCATTTTTCCGTCTTTATGCCCCAAATAGGGGGTATAAATACGAATCAGCCCCCGCGGACCGGGCATGGGTGGCAGTCCGATCTGCAATCCATTGACATGACCCCAAATGGGTTGGGCAGGGTAATCCGTAGAGGGCTGAACCCATTTTCCGATTTCTACTGGTTGAGCCATTTCTTCCCAATCCAAACCATTTCCATCCTGACAATTCACAACGAACAGAATCAGGATTACGAACCACACCATTTTTTGCGTTTTAGACTTATTAACAAGCCGCATTCCGGCATTTCACCATAATGTAATAAGCTATCTTCAACCCGTAGGATGATCCATCTCCATCGTCAAGGCTATTTCCTCCCGGATCTTTTGGTTGATTTCTGTCGAGAATTTGTCCTCCAGTCTCTGCTCCATGCTCCGGAGTACATCCTCAGCGTTCACATTTTCCATACCTCCTATTTTGCGGATCGTAAATTGGAGAATAACCGGTTGCTCCGACGCCAGTGCCATGTTGACCGCCCGGTCCAAATCCAAATCGATTAGGGGCTCGAAAGCGTACCAATTCATCAGGGGCAAATTGAGATCATTGATATCTCCGTAATGACTGATCAATCCCGTTACGATGTCCCACCGGGTATCGGCGTCCATTCGCTGGGCGGCAGAGCTGATATACAGCCTCACCAATGCTGAAGGATCATTATTTGCCATGGATTCCAATTTACCCCGGGCCATATCGGACAGAGCCGATTTACTTTCCGTGGCCAACTGGATCGCCCAACTTCGAATGTACTCGTCCTCGTGATCCCACAATTCCACCAACTGTTCACGAGAAATCCCATCCGTGACGTGAAGTGCCCACAACGCTCTGAGTTTGCGGGTCACGTCCGGATTCTCATCCAAAATCTTCCGCAACGCTGCGTGTATTTCGGGGCTCCCTCCCCGTTCCTGGAGCAGAACTCTGGCGTGCCGGACATACCATTCGTTGGGATGAAGTTGATATTCGACCAGTTCCTCATCGGTCGCCTGAGACAAATCAATTTGAACAAACTGATCTTCTTTGTGGCTGATTTTGAAAATTCGGCCGAGCGTTTTGTCGTGGACATCCGGATTGGGACTATGACATTGGTTTTTATCGTACCAATCGATGGCGTACATCGATCCTCCCGGCCCATATTCAAAATCCAGCCATTGGGACCAGGAATCGTTGGTGACGACAAAATCCGAGCCGTGCATCGCGGTATAGCCAGAGCCATCACGTACCAGAATATCTACGTTGGTTTTGGCCCCATGGATATTATTCATCAGCATGGAATTACGCATTTCCTCAGGCCAGTGTTCAGCTCCCTGATAAATCGTTCCACCGGCGTGGGCATGGCCTCCCCCCACCGCTGCAGATCTTGAATTTCCAGCGTGGGGCCCCGCATCACCGACCCAATGGACATGGTCAGCGATCGTTTTGATGTCGTCGTAAATGTAAGGGCTAAAATGATTTCCTGCTTGTCTGATGTACCTGCCTCCCTGGATCACATGATACAAATGAGGTATGACGCAGGTAGCGATGAAGGCGTGCCCGTACTGATTAAAATCGATCCCCCAGGGGTTGCTGGTTCCCCAGCCAAACACTTCAAATTGATGGGTCTGGGGATGAAACCGCCATACACCTGCGTTGATCGGAACTCTATCCTCATCGGGAGTTCCCGGTTGACCGACCCGAGAATGCGTAAACACACCCTGTACCCCGTAGAGCCAGCCATCCGGACCCCATACAAAACTGTTTAGGGTTTCATGGGTATCCTGATGTCCCCAGCCGTCCAGCATGACGACAGGATCACCCGCCGGTGCAGATCCGCTTTCATCGATTGGAATAAACAATAGTTCGGGAGCTGCACCAACCCAGACGCCACCGTGCCCGATCTCTATCCCGCTTACCAGATTCAATCCGTCATAAAATATGATCCGGCTGTCCAGGGTGCCGTCACCATCGGTGTCTTCAAAAATCAAAATTCGATCACCTCCTTCGCCATCGGGAGCTTTCTGCGGGTAGGTGTGCGCTTCCACCACCCACAATCTTCCCCTATAATCCATCGTAAAAGCAATCGGACGAACCACATCGGGTTCAGCAGCAGCCAGTTGAATCGTAAAATCCTCCGGCAAATCCATAGCTGCAGCCGCTTCGTCACCGGAGAGTCCGGCATGGGCCAGAATATCCAGCGGTGGTAAGACAATTATATCATCCGGATGTAGCTCGTCTATGAAAAAGGGTTTGGATTCATAAAACCGAAAGTCGTCGAAGCTAATATGCGCCCAGACATTATCCGGAATATAGGACAACGAACTTTCTCCGGTTTCCTGATCGATCAGCCGAATCCGGATTTCCTGGCCCATATAATCATTTAGATCGACCACGACCGGCCGAAATTCTGCGCTGTTGTTCCCTGTAATTTCAAATATCACCTCACCGGTGGCAGATTCGATCAATTCCACCCGGGTCTCCTTCAAAGCTCCCCCGGCTACTTTAAAAGATGCATAGGGATGTGTCACTTCAAATGGATCTGAGATAATCGTACCGGTATCGCCATAGTTCCGGGTGCCACCACTCGTGAGAAAGTATTCTCCTGAAATGCCCAGATCCATAAGCACTTCCGGCTCATAAATATCCTGGTCCATATCGGAACTGGGCTGATTCTCAAACGCCGTACCCGTATATGTCCAGTTGTGCAAAGTGTTGTATTCAAAATCAAAATTCATTCGGACGCTATCCTTCATGGGGATCATCCCTTTGGGTCCATCGATCGCGAGCATGGGGTCGATCACCATGATTTGCCCCTCCATCGTCGCCCGGTGACCCGGTACGCTGCAATAGTATACATCATTTCCCGACGTCTCAAATACCACGATGGCAGAATCACCCTTTTCGGTGATCGTGGGGCTCCGGTCGTCCGTGCCCTCAATGACCACATCGTGGGTCATATTTTCGCCATTGATCATGGTAACCTGAACATTCTCACCATCCAGAACGCGCAATACCGGGTTGCGAATCCCATCGATATCCCCACCGATACCCACGTATCCGGTCATATAGGCCATCAATCGAAATTCGCGGTCGATTTCTATTTCCGCCTTCTGGGGTTGGGCACAACCTCCAAGGATCAGGACAACCAATAATAATTTTACGCCCAGGATTAACTTTCTCATTCTGTATAATTTATCACCAGTTTCAACTCAGTCCAACGACCTGTTCATCTGGAATCCGATACACCACATCCCTTCGTATTAATATCCGGGATTCTGGGTGTAATTTCCTTTCGCCCAGTTGATCTGTGGCTGCGGAATCGGTAGATATTCATCGCGCCCTTTCGTAAATCGGGCCGGATCCATCCAGGAAAATCTGGTCCTTTCAATTGCAAAATACGAATTCATCGTTTCTTCGAGGGTTCCCCACCGTTGAAGATCAAAAAATCGGCGGCCTTCCCCTGCCATTTCCAGGCGATTTTCCCATACCATGGCTTTCCACGCAAATTCTTTATCCCACGTACAATTCTCTCCCGGTCGGTATATATCAACGTGGTAATCCAGCGAAGGATTCCCATCAGCGTCTACCAATCTATCCGTACTATTAGCAGCTCTTTCCCGTATTTTGTTGATCGGCTCCAAAGCCTCATCCCAGCGATCCAGTTGGATCAACACTTCGGCTTTCCACAGCAACACCTCGTCGTACCGAATCATCCTTTTGTTCATGGAATTAAATTGCCATCCATCGTACAGAAGGCAGTCACAATCGGGATGGACAAGTTCTTTTACAGATTTGAAGTAGCCGTATTCGTCGCTGTTGCGGACCCCGGATTCATCAAAAATCAAATGGGGATCATACTTCCAGGGAAGCCCCGGGGCAGCGATGGTATGGCTGAACCTCGGATCAAACTGATTGTTCTGAAGGTAGTTCTCATCGTCCTGATAACTGACTTCGTTATAGGAGTCAAAAAGGGGAAGCCCATCCTCGCCGGTTTTAAAAGCGTTGCCCATGGTATAACTGATGTGGTGAAATCCACAACAGATAAAGCCACCCCAGTTAAACGGATGATTCAGGCCTTCGCTCCGATTTATTTTACCCCCAGTAGGGCTGTCATCATCGATGGAATACTGAATTTCCCATATCGATTCTTTTGTGTTGTTGTCGTACGCCCGGATAAAATTTTCAGCGAAATCGGGCTGCAGACCGACTTTCCCGCCTTCCTGGCTGGTCAGCTTGTTCAGGTACTCCAGCGATTCTTCCAACCGGCTTCGGTTGATATTAATGACAGCATGGGAGTCGTCCTGTTCGTACGCCATAAACATCAGCGTCCGGGCTACCATCGCTGTAGCTGCATTTTTATCAACCCGACCGAGATCGGGCTGGGTTTCCGGAAGCAACATCTCCGCTTTTTTGAAATCTTCCAACAGCCTTTCCCACAAATATTGATCATTGGGTTGTTCCAGGTCTCTGTTGGCTACCGCCTCAAATTCAGCCGTACCACCCACCACATTTTCATCGATATAGGGCATGTATTTGAAAAATTGCTTCAACCTGAAATGGACGAACGAACGAAGAAAATACATTTCCCCCAGCCGCGCATTTTTGACGGGGTATTCTTCTTCTGTCATTTCGCTTATTTTCTGAATAGCCGTGTTGCATCGCTGTATAATCTGATACGATACATACCAGGGATAATCCAGGGGCCAGCCGTTGGCGTGAACATTGACGAAGGTTTCCATATCGTGCCAGCCATCACCATCCCAGGTTCCTCCGCCCCCTTTGTACGAATCATCTGCGCGGAGTGAGCCTGTCCACCACGGCGAAAACGGGGAATCCCAGGAAGGAATATCCGTGATCCGGGCGTAAGCCGCCGTAACAAAACCTTCCATATCCTCCGGATTGGTCAGCAATGTTTCGTCCAACACCTGTTTGGGCGGTATATCGAGGTAAGAATCACAATTGGTGGTGAACAGAACAACAAAGACGAGTAATATTGGGTATTTATATTTTTTCATGATGTAGGTTTTAGAAGGTAACATTAAGGCCAAAAGTCATGGTCAGCGGGGTTAAATAGCCGTAACCAGGCATTTCAGGATCGAAACTTGTGAATTTATCTGCGCCCCAGCTTTTCTTAAAGGTCAGAACGTTTTTCGCAGCCAGGTACAGCCTCAGGTGTCGCATCGCCATTGAACCCGATAGAGATTCGGGCAAAGTGTATCCCAATTCGATGTTCCGAAGTTTGAGATATGATCCGTTCTCGACAAAATAGCTGGATAGCCGGATTTCGGCGTTTTGGTTGGAATTGGAGATGGCCGGATTGTCCGAATTGGGGTTGTCAAAATACCAACCATCCAGGATTTTAACCTCGTGGTTTTTATGGGCAGGGACGCTAATATTCCACAGGGTGGCTTCGTATTTCCAACTGTTCTGGACCATGTTACCAAATACCCCCTGGAAAAACACATTGAGATCAAAATTGCGGTATCCAAAATCAAAGGTCATCCCACCGAAGAAGTCCGGGTCGAGTACACCGATGTAGTCGCGGTCTGTGAGTTCTTCGACCCTTCCATCCCCGTTCAGATCAAGGTATCGCAACCGCCCTACTGCCTTGCCATTCTGTTCGGCGTGGGCTTCGACTTCCGCTTCAGATTTGAATATCCCGTCGGAGACCAGCCCGTACAGAATGTTCGGGGTTTTTCCGATCACGTTATCTTCCATTCCATCGCCGGGATATTTGTTGATCACGTTTTCCGGAATGCTCACGATTTCGGTTTTATAGGACCCCAGGTTTACCGAGAAGGAATAGGTAAAATCGCGTATGGGGTCGTTGTTAAAACCAAGTTCAAATTCAAAACCCCGGTTGTTCATATCGGCACCATTTATCCAGGGCTCGCCTCCCTCTCCCAATGCAGCGATATACGGTGTCTGGACGAGGATGTCGTAGGTTTCCTTGTAATAATATCCGATGGAGCCATTGAGCCTGTAATCGAACAAGCTAAAATCGATAGCCAGGTCGGTTTGGGTGGTGGTTTCCCATTTCAAATCGGGATTACCGAGCCAGGTCCGGTGATATCCGGAATAAAGATGCCCGGTTTCATTTCCGGCGATGGGGTAAGAAGTCGCAAAATAATTGGTCGAAAAAGGTGTGGAGGTATAGCCCCGGGGCAGACCCTGGACGCTACCATTGGCTCCCCAGCCGGCCCGCAATTTAAGATCGGAAACAAATTCGACGTTGTCCATAAAGCTTTCTTCTCCAATCCTCCATCCGGCAGAAACCGCAGGGAAAACGCCGTATCGGTTGTTCACTCCAAACAAGGACGATCCATCCCTTCTCAGGGTGGCCGATATCAGGTATTTGCCCAGGTAGGCGTAGTTGGCTTTCCCGAACAATGAATAATAGACGTATTCATCTGCCGAGCTACCCAGAGAGTATTTATCCCCCGTGGTCACGTTGAGGTGGGCAAAATCCCGGTCTTCCAGATAAACCCCTTCCCGACGCGCTGAAAATCCTTCCTGCACAAATCGGGTGAATTCGGTACCGGCGACCACATCGAGGGTATGATTGGTTTTGCTAAGGTTGTAAGAAAGGGTATTTGTCCATACATAGCTTAACGGGTGTGACTGGTTGTTGGACACATAGTTTTCACCGTTGCTGCTGCGGCCTCCTGTTTCGGCCCATTCTTTTTCCAGGGTTCGCTGATAGGAATTTCCGTAGTCAACTCCCATCTGCGTTCGGGCAGAAATGCCGTTCCAGATATTGAGATCCAGGTAAATATTACCGATCACTTTAACGTAATTGAAAATATTATTTTGGTTATCGGTCAACACCCGCACGGGGTTGGTAAAATCGTCGAAACCGGCGGCGCCTGCCCACCCGCCATTTTCATCGTACACCGGAACGGCAGGAGGGTTGATCATGGCCGACCAGGTCTGGTTTCCATCGCGCATCTGCAGGTAAGAAACGGCCAGATTTTCTCCGATTTTCAACCGGTTGTTGATGACGTTGTACTCTGTATTCGCACGCAGTGAATACTGTCTGAAAAACGTATGGATCTGGGTGCCCTGATTATCGTAAAATCCGAGAGAAAACAGACTTTTGGATCGTTCAGTTCCAGATGAAATGGACAATTGATGGCTCGTCAACAGGGCGGGTTGGAGAATTTCGTCCAGCCAATTCGTATTGCTTCCCCGGACGGTTTGTTCATTATTTAACCAATCCGCGGGTTTGACATCGTCCAGGACCGCGATGCCATTATCATCCCGGTGCCAAACAAAATCGTACGTGGACGGCAAAGAAAGAGGAGTGCCATAAACCTGTTCGTCGTAGGCCTGTGCGCGGAAGGTGGCTATTCCATATTGCCGGGCGTCCATCAACTGGGGCAGATCCACCACTTTATTCAAACCAATGCTGCCGTTGTACTCCACTTTTGTCACGCCCACTTCGCCCTTCTTCGTTTCGATCAATATTACACCTCCGGAAGCTCTGGCGCCATAAATACTGGCCGACGCCGCATCTTTGAGTACCTGGATGGACTGGATGTCACCCGCATTGATATCACGTAGATTCAGGTTTTCGGTGGGCATACCGTCCAGGACAATGAGCGGGCGCACTGCTCCGGACAGGGAAGAAAGACCGCGGATTTGAATATTGACGCTCTCGGCTGGATTTCCTCCGTTGGTGGTAATGTGTACCCCGGCCAGTTTTCCCTGGAGGGATTTCATAATATTGGCGGAAGAATTTTTTTGAATATCACTTTCCGAGGCCAGCGCGATCGAACCCGTCAGGTCTTTTTTCCGTTGTGTCATATACCCCGTTACGATCACCTCATCCAGAAATTCAGAATTGGAGGTGAGTACAACGTCGATCGTGCTGCGGTTATTGACCGGAATTTCCTGGGTCTGATAGCCCACATATGACACGATTAATACGTCATTTTCGTCGATATCTTCCAGGGTAAATTTCCCCAATGCATCGGTGGCTGTCCCTTTAGAGCTCCCCCTGACCTGAATATTGACACCGACCAACGGCTCACCTTTTTCATCGGTGATGGTACCGGTTACGGTGAAAACAATCCGTTTTTGGGAAATATCCTTCAGATTTTGGCTACTCAGGGGGGATACGACCATTTCTTTTCGGCTTGTCACCCCTTCCCGCTGATCCACGATATTTTGAAAATGAGTGATCATTTGTTTCATGGATTGAATTCCGGCTTTATTGTCCCGATAAACAGCCACAAACCGATCATCGAATATCTGATACCGGAGCTGGGTCTGCTTGAAAACCGCTTCCAGCGCAGTTTCCACTTTATCGTATTTCCCCGATTCATATTCTACGGTAACATCGGCAATAATTTCCCGGTCATAGTTGAAGAACACCCCATATTCCTGTCCGATGTACTGAAATGCTTCTTCCAGGAGAATTCTCTCGACTACTGGCTCATTCCCAGCCTGGCTGTCTGGTAACTGCCAAATCATAAATGCGAATAGAAGTAAAGCCATATTCCATTCGCTCAATTGTGTAAAAGATTTTATCTTCATCTCATCATTTTTAGAAATGTTAACATGTTGGGTAAGGAGTGAATCCTGACGTAATTCCTTCCCGGTCAAGTTCGGAATTACGAACCCCGATTCACTCCTTCCTATTTTTTATAATAATTCCTCCTTCTTCAGAAGTATCAAATTCCAATTGCAAGGTTACGCTCATCAGTTTTTCAATGGTTTCCCAGTTTTCGTAAGGGACCTCAAAATTGACCAGTCGTTCCAGTAGCCTGGGGTCTTCCACCTCAAATGATTTTCCATAAATGTCTTCCATGCGC
Source organism: uncultured Bacteroidota bacterium (assembly GCA_937952445.1). Classification (GTDB taxonomy): domain Bacteria; phylum Bacteroidota; class Bacteroidia; order Chitinophagales; family Saprospiraceae; genus Membranihabitans. Next base: position 13,020 of record CALGAA010000221.1, read on the forward strand.
TGAAGCATATCGCCGAACCGCACATCATCAAATATCAGGATGCCATCTTTCCATTCGGTAATGGAAGAAGCCATATCTGCTCCCAGCCTGACCCATTCACGTGTCCGGGAAGA